>NZ_JBQSVT010000015.1:0-105109 GCF_052376555.1 Specibacter sp. AOP5-B1-6 | reverse complement strand
TCTGGCGAAAGCGACGAACTGCGAGATCGACCACCTCAAGAAATTCGAGCACGGCGGCCTCTCCATTTACGACAACCTTGAAACGTTGTGTCATCGCCATCATCTGCTGAAGCATTTCAAGGACGACAGGACCCGTACCGGTGAATGCCGCACGGACCAAAGCCCGGAACGTGAAGCAGTGCGCCTGCGTGGCTGGACCCCGGCCATGGTCGCCGGACGGGTTGCCTGGACCTCACCGACCGGGCGGTACTACCCGCCAGAGATTGGCGATACACAACCAGCGGTCTACCCGGAATGGCTGAAGACACTCATCAACAAAACCCTCGGACAACCAGACACCCACGACAACACCGACCAAAACACCGCCGCTGACCCCGCGAGTACTGACCCCGAAAGCGCTGCCCCCGAAAGCGCTGCCGAGTTCCAAGACTTCCAAGACTTCCAAGAGCCAGAGGATCCTCGAGAGCCTCAGGACTTCCAAGAGTTCGAGGGCGTCCTGGGCTTTGCGTTCCTGGACGAGGACGACATCCCGGGCATGGACCAAGACGACAACCCTTACGCCCGCCCGCTGCCAGTGCCGCCACCAGGAACCTTCCCCACCGACGAGGAACAAGCCGCCCTCGACAAAGAAACCCTCGCCAACTACCTCGTCAGCCATCCAGACACGCGCGGCTAAGCAGGGCAGTTGAAGGCCAAGCCAGTTGTAAAGCCAGGGTCCCGCACCGTTTGCTCGTATCAGTAGTCGGCCAAGTAATGCAGGGATTCCCTAGGCAATTTTTGTGCAGATGAAGGGCGTGGGATTTTCGTTCCATCCGGTGACCCAGTTGCACAGCTCCTTCTCCAGTCCCTGAACGTTTCCGTGGTCACGGGTCTGGAGATGTCCCCGTCCCTATGGGCGAACAGCCGCTCGAACTAATTGATCCGACTTCAAGATCCGCCCGCCGGTGGACTTGGATACCCCGTTACTTTCGTCCCTCTTGGAGCGACAACAAGCGGGCAGGCATGAGAGTTCAGCCGATACCAGCGATGGTCGATACAACGTGAGTCCAGCTTCGCCGCCCTAAGTGGCTGAACACCCAACAGGGATAACGACGTCCTTGTTCACAATCAGTTCGGCACAGGCCAAGAAGATGCACGAACGCAGTTCGAGGGTTTTGAGGACTTCCCTCTTCGAACCCGTCGGGTAAACCGATCGCGTCCATCACCGATCAGGATCAGCTCGGTCTCATGCCGTCAGTGCGTGCCAAACATGGACTCAAGCACTCATTCAACGCATATACGACCAGGGACCCTAGCCGGCATCGCCCGTGTTCCCTGCGCCTGACGCGTCGGCCTCTGCGCTGAGCGAAACAGTGCTGGCAGCCGAACGCCCTGCAGCGATGTCTTCGCTGCGAAGCTGCGCAATTGACGATTCGAAGTCTTCCAGGGATTCAAAGGCCTGGTAGACGCTGGCAAACCGCAGATACGCGACCAGATCCAGTCGGCGCAGCGGCGCAAGTATGGCAAGCCCCACGTTGTTCGCATCGATCTCGGCCGCACCGCTGGCCCGGATGGTTTCTTCGACCTCTTGGGCCAGCTTGGCCAGGTCGTCATCGGTGACAGGTCGGCCCTGACAGGCTTTACGCACGCCACTTATGATTTTGCTCCGGCTGAACGGTTCAGCCACGCCGGATCTCTTCGATACTGAAAGGCTGGCGGTTTCAACGGTGCTGAAACGCCGGCCGCACTCCGTGCATTGCCGGCGGCGCCGGATGGACGAGCCGTCGTCCGAGAGGCGGGAATCGGCCACTCGTGAGTCGGGATTTCGGCAAAAAGGACAGTACATGCAGATCCCTTCGGTTCATGGTGAGTCCCAGTCTAGGACTGGAAATGGGCAAACAACAATCGTGCAATTAGCACACTTGAAAGCTCCCGGCAAAGGTGCCGGTCAAGTGAATGGAAGGGCTGGCCAGTAGGCACTCGCTCAGGGAAAACGCACAGCCACGGCATCTCCGTGCGCCGGCAGGCCTTCGGCTTTTGACAAGGTGATGACGTGCCCGGCCACCGCGGCGAGGGCGTCCTTGTTGTAGTTGATGACCTGCACCGCACGCATGAAGGTGGTCACGTTCAGGCCCGATGAGAAGGCCGCCGTTCCGCTCGTCGGCAGCACATGGTTTGAACCGGCGCAGTAGTCACCGAGGCTTACGGGGCTGTAGTCGCCCACAAAGATGGCACCGGCATTGGTGATCCTGGCGGCAACGGCAGCGGCATTCTCGGTGACAACTTCCAAGTGTTCGGCTGCGTAGGCGTTGCACACGGCCACGCCTTGGTCGATGTCGTCCACCAGGACAATGCCTGACTGCGGTCCCCCCAGCGCGGTTTCGACACGTTCGCGGTGCCCGGTCAGGGCAACCTGTCGCACCAATTCCCGGTCGACGGCGTCGGCGAGCCCTAGTGAAGTAGTCACCAGCACTGAGGCCGCGTTGGGATCGTGCTCCGCCTGGCTGATCAAGTCGGCAGCCACAAACGCCGGGTTGGCACCGTGATCGGCCAACACAGCAATTTCGGTGGCACCGGCTTCCGAATCGATGCCGACAACACCCTTGACCAGGCGCTTGGCCGTGGCAACGAAGATATTGCCCGGACCTGTCACAACATCAACGGGTTCAAGCGCTTCTCCGCCACCGTTCGCGCCGCTGCCGGCGCTCACGCCGTACGCGAACGCGGCAATCGCCTGTGCACCGCCCATGGCATATACCTCATCGACGCCCAGCAGTGCCGCTGCTGCAAGCACCGTCAGGTCCGGGAGACCGCCAAATTCCTTCTGCGGGGGTGAGGCCAGTGCCACCGACTCCACTCCTGCCGCCAGCGCCGGAACCACGTTCATGATGACCGACGACGGATAGGCCGCCAGTCCGCCTGGCACGTACAGACCGACCCTGCGCACAGGTATCCAGTGGGCGGAGACGACGGCACCGTCGGCAACGGGGAAGTCAACATTGGCCGGTTTTTGTGCCTGGGCAAAGGCCCGGGCCCGGGCAATGGATTCCTCCAGTGCGGCCCGCACCTTCGGATCAAGCGACTCAAGTGCCTGGGCAAGTGCCGCGGCCGGGACGCGGGGATGTTCCTGCGTGACGCCGTCGAACTTGTTGGCAAGCTCCGCAAGGGCTGCATGGCCGCGACCACGAACGCCGGTGATGATGTCGCGCACGGCGGACTCGGCCGTGGTCACGGTGGACTGTGCCGTGCGAGGAACAGCGCTTTTCAATTCGGCAAGGCTCAGGGTACGGCCTCGCAGGTCGGTGCGGCGCAGGCCAGCGAGGATCCTGCCTGCTGGCGGGCTGCCCGCCGGACTGGCACTTGCGGGGCTGGACACTGAAGGTTCAAGATAGCTCACAACAGTTGAGTTTACCCGCTGACCTGCTGCACGCCGTGCATTGTTGCGGCCGGCCCTGCACTGCTCCCCCACGCCGGGCTTGGGTTTAGTTGCCGGCAGCGGTGGTGGCGCCGGCGATGGGGGTGGCGTCTGCCTTGGGAGTGTCGCCGGCACTGGGGGCCGCCGCCGTGCCGGCAGCCGCGGCCAGGGATTCCACCGGCGCGGGGAAGAATGAGTAGGACACCAGGGTTGAAACAAAGACCACGGCAACGCTTGCCAGCGGCCACAGGATCAGCACCGACGCCGACCGCAGGGAGAACACAATGCTCGGGTTGGCCATGTTGTCCGGCGGTGTGTGGAACAAGTCCCCGGCAAAAACACCCATGCGCCAGGCAATCACGGAGCCGGCAAATCCGCCCACCACGAGGGCGGCCATCAGCGCTGTTTCGGTCCCCGAAGCCGGGGCACTCCCCTGCCGGGCTGTTTTGCGACGGCCCCGCAGCACCAGGACTGCACTGAGAATACCGGCAACCAGCATCAGCAGGCCAAGGGTTGCATCCCGCGGCAACCACACCTCAAAGTCTTTGCCGTCACCATATAAAGCGCCCCCGGGCGCCAGCAGCCACCACAAGATGCCGGCGGCCACACCAGCGACGGCCGAGAAGGCCAGCCACCGCCGCCACACAGCCCGGGTGTCCGCCGTACGGGCCAGGCGCTGGGCGCTGCGGGTGCTGGCACCGCGCCTTTTTTCGCCGATCCGCTGTGCGCTGCGGCTGCTCAAGGCGTGCGACAACGCCGCAGGAACCGGGGCCGCCAGAACTCGGGCATCACCCTCGTGGTCAGCACCCTCGTGGTCAGCGCCGTCGCGGGCAGTCCCCACCTGGGCGGCGGGGACTGCGGCTGCATCCTCGTGGGGAGCGCCGTCGTCGGCAGCACCGTCGTGGGCAGTCCCCACCTGGGCGGCGGGGACTGCGGCTGCATCCTCGTGGGGAGCGCCGTCGTCGGCAGCACCGTCGTGGGCAGTCGCCACCTGGGCGGCGGGGACTGCGGCTGCATCCTCGTGGGGAGCGCCGTCGTCGCTTTCAGTGTTCTGGCGGTGAAACTCAGTCATGGGTTAACCGTAACCCTGCTTGCCTGCTCCATCAGCCCTCCAGGCATGTTGGCCCCAGCAACACCTTCAGGTCACCAAAGAGCGCCGGTGTGGGGTTGACCCTGTGGTGCAGGGGCAGTTTCATGACCTTGACGGCGCGGCTGCCTGCCAGATGCATTTTGACCTCGGTGTTGCCGCGGTGGTCACCAAGTACCTGCTTCAGCGCCAGCAGCACCTGCTCATTGGCCTTGTGCTCGGGCAGTGAAATCACAAGGGGGCCGGACATTCCTTCGCTGAGGTCAGGCACGGAGAGCTCCATGGCGTTCAAGGAGATGGCGCCGTCGTCGCGCTTTTGCAGCCTGCCCTTGATCACCACAATCAAGTCCTCGGCCAGGACATTGGCGATGGGCCCGTATACCTGGCCAAAGAACATGACCTCAACGGACCCGCCCAGGTCCTCAACCTCGCAGCGGGCGTAGGGGTTTCCGCTGCTCTTGGCGATGCGGCGCTGCAGGTTGGTGATCATCCCGGAAATGGTGATGATGTGCCCGTCCTGCGGGCCGTCGTCGCCCAACACTTGGGTGATGGACATGTCGGCGTTTTGGCTCAGGATTCCTTCAAGGCCCCGCAACGGGTGGTCTGAGACGTACAGGCCGAGCATGTCACGCTCAAACGCCAGCTTGTCCTTTTTTTCCCATTCAGGCAGATCGGGGATCTCGGTGACCAGTGCCGATTCCGGCTCTGCATCGCCGCCGAGGCCGGCGAACAAGTCAAACTGCCCCACAGCCTCGTTGCGCTTGATGGTGATGACCGAATCCACTGCCTCTTCGTGGATCATGGCCAGTGCACGGCGGTGGTGTCCCAGGGTGTCAAAGGCACCGGCCTTGATCAACGATTCGATCGTGCGCTTGTTGCACACCACGACGGGCACCTTCATGAGGAAGTCGGAAAAGTTCTCGAAATTTCCGCGTTCTTTCCGAGATGCCACCAGACCGTTGACGACGTTGGCGCCCACGTTGCGAATGGCGCCCATGCCGAAGCGGATGTCGGTGCCCACGGGGGTGAAGTTCAAGGCAGATTCGTTGACGTCGGGGGCCAGGACTGTGATGCCCATGCGGCGGCATTCGTTCAAGTACAGCGCGAGCTTGTCCTTGTCGTCGCCGACGCTTGTCAGCAGGGCGGCCATGTATTCGGCCGGGTGGTGTGCCTTCAGGTAGGCGGTCCAGTAGCTGATGACGCCGTAGGCGGCCGAGTGGGCCTTATTGAAGGCGTAGTCGGAGAAGGGCAGCAAGATGGCCCACAGGGTGGCGACGGCGGCGTCCGAGTAGCCGTTGTCGAGCATGCCCTGGTGGAAGCCCGCATACTGCTTGTCCAGCTCGGATTTTTTCTTCTTGCCCATGGCACGGCGCAGAATATCGGCCCGGCCCAGGGAATAGCCGGCCAGCTTCTGGGCAATGGACATGACTTGTTCCTGATACACGATCAGCCCGTACGTACCGCCGAGGATCTCGGCGAGGGGTTCCTCGAGCTCCGGGTGGATCGGTGTGATCGGCTGCAGGCCGTTCTTGCGCAGGGCGTAGTTGGTGTGCGAATCAGCACCCATGGGGCCCGGCCGGTACAGTGCCAGGACCGCCGAGATGTCCTCGA
This sequence comes from Specibacter sp. AOP5-B1-6, assembly GCF_052376555.1. NCBI lineage: Bacteria > Bacillati > Actinomycetota > Actinomycetes > Micrococcales > Micrococcaceae > Specibacter > Specibacter sp. AOP5-B1-6. The sequence goes on along the minus strand of NZ_JBQSVT010000015.1, from coordinate 99,017 downwards.
AGTTGTCCGGGCGCATGAGCTTCAGCAGCCCGCGCATGGGTCCGCCGTCGAGCTGGAAAACGCCCAGCGTGTCGCCGCGGGCCATCAGCTCGTAGGAGGCGACGTCGTCGTACTCCAGGCCTTCAAGGTCCAGGTCAAAGCCCTTGTTTGCCTTGATGTTCTCCAGTGCGTCCGTGATGATGGTGAGGTTTCGCAACCCCAAAAAGTCCATCTTGATCAGGCCGAGGCCCTCACTCGTGGGGTAGTCGAACTGGGTGATGACCTGCCCGTCCTGGATGCGGCGCATGATCGGGATGACATCGATGATGGGATCCGAGCTCATGATCACGCCGGCGGCGTGCACGCCCCACTGGCGCTTGAGCCCCTCCAGGCCCTTGGACAGCTCAAAGACCTTGGCGGCTTCCGGATCGGTGTTGATCAGGTTTCGGAAATCCTGTGCCTCGCCATAACGCTTGGCCTCGGGGTTCTCAATGTCGTTGAGCAGGATGTCCTTGGCCATGACGGCGGGCGGCAGCGCCTTGGTCAGCATTTCACCCATGCTGAAGGGGTGCCCCAAAACGCGTGAGGAATCCTTCAGCGCCTGCTTCGTCTTGATGCTGCCGTAGGTGACGATCATGGCAACCCGCTCGTCACCGTATTTATCCGTCACATACTTGATGACCTCGTGCCGGCGTCGATCATCAAAGTCGACGTCGAAGTCAGGCATGGACACACGTTCCGGGTTCAGGAAACGCTCAAAGATCAGCCCGTGGCGCAGCGGGTCCAGGTCGGTGATGCGCATGGCGTACGCGACCATGGAACCGGCACCTGAACCACGGCCGGGGCCGACCCGGATGCCGTTGTCCTTGGACCAGTTGATGAAGTCGGCAACCACCAGGAAATAGCCGGGAAAGCCCATCTTGATAATGACGTCAAGTTCATAGTCGGCCTGTTTGCGGACATCGTCGGGAATCCCTGCGGGGTACCTGAACTTCAGTCCGGAATCCACCTCCTTGACCAACCACGACGTCTCGTCCTCCCCCGGCGGGCAGGGGAACTTCGGCATGTAGTTGGCTTCCGTGTTGAAAGACACGTCGCAGCGCTCGGCAATCAAAAGCGTGTTGTCGCAGGCTTCGGGCAGCTCGGAGAACAGTGAACGCATTTCGGCCGGGGACTTCAGGTAGTAGCCGCTGCCGCTGAAGGCAAAGCGCTTGCCTCCCTCGTCGTAGGTGGGCTCGGTCAGTGTGGAGGCGGACTGCAGCGCCAGCAGGGCCTCGTGCGCCTTTGCGTCATGTTCGTGCGTGTAGTGCAGGTCGTTCGTGGCGACCAGTGGAATCTGCAACTCCCTGGCAAGGCGCAGCAGGTCCTTGGTGACCCTGCGTTCAATGTCGAGCCCATGGTCCATGAGCTCGCAGAAGTAGTTCTCCTTGCCGAAGATGTCCTGAAATTCGGAGGCCGCAGCCTTGGCCTCGTTGTACTGGCCAAGCCGGAGCCTGGTCTGGACCTCGCCGGAGGGGCAGCCGGTCGTGGCGATCAGGCCCGGGTGGTACTGGTTGAGCAGTTCCCGGTCCAGGCGCGGGTGCTTGCCCATGGGCGAATCCAGTGAACCTATGGAGGAAGCCCGGAACAGGTTGCGCATGCCTTGGTTGTTGTAGCTGAGCAGCGTCATGTGGGTGTAGAAGCCACCACCGGAAACATCGTCCCTTTTTTGGGACTCGTCGGTGCGCCACTTGACCCTGGTCTTGTCCGTGCGCGCGGTGCCCGGGGTGACATAGGCTTCGACGCCAATGATGGGCTTGATGCCCGCGTCGGTGGCCTTCTTCCAAAAGTCAAAGGCGCCGAAAAGGTAGCCATGGTCGGTGGTGGCCAAAGCCGGCATTTCAAGCCGTTTGGCCTCGTCAAACAGTTCGGTCAGGCGCGCCGCGCCGTCCAACATGGAGTATTCGGTGTGCGTATGGAGATGGACAAAACTGTCAGTCGATGAGCTAGCCACCCGATCATTCTACGTGCCATTTCCCGGACCCGGACCCGGCCCGGAAACAAGAGTGTCGCCTGCCTGCAGCGACGCCGCATCCCCGTGCGCGGCAAAAACAGCGACGCCGCATCAGCCTCGGCTCAAAGCTGCTGTTGCAGAAAGCAAGGATGATGCGGCGCAGTGGATAAAGCCGCCAAGAATGCGGTCGTGTCGCGTCAGTGGTCCCCGCGCAGGTGGTCAAGGGCATAGTTCAGGTCCTGCGGGTAGGGGCTTGCCACACTGACCCACTCCCCCGACGACGGGTGTGTGAAACCCAACTTGTGCGCGTGCAGCCACTGCCTCGTCAATCCCAGCTCGGCCGCCAGCGCCGGATCGGCACCGTAGGTGAGGTCTCCCGCGCACGGGTGCCGCAAGGCCGAGAAGTGGACGCGAATCTGGTGTGTGCGCCCTGTCTCCAGATGCACCTCGACCAGGGACGCCTTGCCAAAGGCTTCAAGGACCTCGTAATGGGTGATGGACGGGCGGCCGTCCTCAATCACGGCAAAACGCCAGTCATAGCCCGGGTGGCGGCCGATGGGGGCGTCGATGGTCCCCTTCAACGGGTCGGGCAGTCCCTGAACCACGGCATGGTAGACCTTTTCCACCGTCCGTTCACGGAAGGCCTGCTTCAACACCGTGTAGGCGTGTTCGGTTTTGGCGACAACCATGGCCCCGGAGGTGCCCACATCCAGGCGGTGCACAATGCCCACACGTTCCTGGGCCCCCGACGTTGAAATGCGGTAGCCGGCGGCAGCCAGCCCGCCCACAACCGTTGGGCCAACCCAACCTGGCGATGGGTGTGCCGCAACCCCGACGGGCTTGTCGACCACGACGAAATCGTCGTCATCAAGCAGGATGTCAAGGCCGTCAACCGCCTCAACCACCACTTCAAGCGGGTCGCGGCGCTCCGGAATGGTTACCTGCACGCTGGCACCGGCCTTGAACTTCTCGCTCTTGCCGAGGGGTTCCCCGTTCTGGCGCACATTGCCCTCGGCACACAACAGGGCGGCAGCAGAACGCGAGATCCCCAGCAAAGCTGCCAGTCCGGCGTCGGCCCGGCGTCCTGCCACGTCCTGCGGGACGGTAAATGTCTCAGTCATTCCTGTCTTCACCCTGCTCTCCTTCGGACACCACTGGTTCGGTCTCTGCTGCCACGTCTGTTTCCGCAGCCGCGGCCCCGGAATCAGGTGTGGCGGAATCAGGGATGCCGGGCTCCGCCGTTGCGGGCTCCGCCTTGACGCCGTTCAACGGGACGCCAAGGAGCGTGAGGAGGCAGATGACGATCACCCCGCCCACCACACCCATGTCGGCCATGTTGAAGATTGCAAAATTGGGGAATGAGATGAAGTCCACCACATGCCCCATGCCGAACGACGGCGGACGGAACAGCCTGTCGGTCAGGTTGCCGAGGGCGCCGCCCAAGACCAGCCCCAGACCGATGGCCCACCAGGCCGAGCCGATCTTTCGGGACATGACGATGATGGCAATGGCCACGCCCACCATGATCAAGGTGAAGAACCAGGTGAAATTCTCGCCGATGGAGAAGGCGGCTCCCGAATTGCGAATGAAATACCACTGCAGGATTCCGGGGATCACGGGTGTGGTTTGACCTTCCACCATGCTGGAGGTGACCCACCACTTGGTTATTTGGTCGCAGGCATAGGCAAAGGCGGCCAGCCCCAGCCAAAGCCACCAAAAGCCGCGGCGTAGCAAGGGTGTGGCCCGTCGGTCCTGCAAGGAGTTTTCGCTCATGATGCTTTCATTAGTTCTCAGGCAAAGATTCTTCTTAATCATAGGCGGCCATCGCACGCACCCCGGCCCGCCAAGTGCTTACCGTTGCGCCATGCACAGGCGCCGGCAATGCACCAAGCTGTTCGGCAGGTGCTGGAGGCGTTAACAAGCCAAAGGCCGGCGGAGCAAGTTTCCTTGCCCCACCGGCCCTTGAATTGTTGCTAAGAGTCCGAGCTGCTCTCGGAGAAGTCCGGTGCTGCCACCGAACCGCGAGCATCCAAGTCACGCAGCTGACCTTCAATGTAGGTCTTCAGGCGTGAACGGTAGTCGCGCTCAAACCCGCGCAACTGCTCCACCTTGCGCTCAAGCACCGAACGCTGCTGCTCCAAGGCACCGAGCGTCTTACGGCTCTTCTCCTGGGCATCGTTGACCAGCGTGCTGGCTTCGATCTGTGCTTCAGCGATGATCTTGTCGCGCTGCTCAACACCGGCATTGACGTATTCGTCATGGAGGCGCTGGGCCAAGGCAATGACGCCCGTGGCGGACTCGGCCGAGGCCGATGCTGCTGCCGGGGCAGGAGCTGCCGCAACCACAGGAGCCTCTTCAACAACCGGCTCCGGATCGGCCTTGACAGGCTCGACAACTTCCGGCTCGGCCTTGACGGGCTCCTCCACAACGGCGGGCTCCTTTTCAAGCAGCGGGGCTGCCTGGGCGGGAACCGTTCCGGTGTCGGACGGGTTCTGGGCAAGCTGCTTGCGCAGCTCATCATTTTCTTGATGCAAACGGCGAAGCTCTACGACGATTTCGTCAAGAAAATCGTCGACTTCGTCCTGGTCATAGCCTTCACGAAACTTTGTCGGCTGGAACCGCTTGTTGACAACGTCTTCTGGCGTAAGCGCCATCTAGTCACCTCATTGGTCTTAGTGCGTCTGGAAACGGCCGAAACCGTACCGACTGCGGTACCGAATACAGATCTGGAGATCTGCACTGGGGGTCTATCGCTTTTTACAATATAGCTTTTCGCCGGTGAAAACTAACGACGCGGCGCTAACTGGCAAAACTTTTTGTGACACTCATCCCAATGCCCACCGCAACGAGCAATAAAATGAAGCCAATGTCGAGGGCTATCGAGCCAATGCGCAGTGGTGGAATCATCGCACGCAACTTGCGCAACGGTGGGTCGGTCAGCCGATAAACGACCGACGCACCGACAAGCGCTGCACCTTTCGGCCGCCAGTCACGGGCGAACACCTGTATCCAGTCGAACACCATGCGCAGCAAAAGCGTCAGGAAGTACAGCAACAGCAACAGGTAGAGAAGTCCGAAAACAATTGTCACGCGAGTGCACTCAATCCCTAGGTGGAGGAAAACATAAACGTTGGCTTTAAGAATAGACCAGCGCCGGCCGGGCCGCCGTGGAGCTGCCACATTAGCCCGGTTCCCAATACAACGAACTGCCCGGGCACAAGGTGCCCGGGCAGTTCAAAACAGTGGGAGAGGGTGCTGCCCTAGCTCTGGTTGAAGAAGCTTGCCTGCGTGTCGGAGATCTTCTTGTCGTCACCAAGGACTTCAATGTAAGACGGTGAGAGCAGGAACACCTTGTTGGTGACGCGCTCGATGGAGCCCCGCAGTCCAAAGACCAGGCCTGCCGAGAAGTCGACCAGGCGCTTGGCATCCGCTTCGCCCATGTCCGTGACGTTCATGATGACTGGAATGCCATCCCGGAAGCTTTCCCCAATGATTTTTGCATCATTGTAGGACCGGGGATGAACGGTGGTGATCTGACGCAAACTGACTGCCTCTTCCCGATTTGATGCGGCGCGCTTGATGGGGGTCACCGGTGCCCGGTATTCTTCGTCGCCGGCCTTGGGCGGTGCTGGTTCCGTGGCGGCAGCTGGCGCAGGCGCAGCTTCACGCTCATGGACTTCCGCAATGCCTTCGTCCTTTAGGAAGGACGTTGACTGCTCAGCCTCGTAGTGCTCGTCACCGTCGGCGAGCCCAAGAAAGATCATTGTCTTGCGCATAGCGCCAGCCATGGTTGCTCCTCATTAGTCTGCAAAGCACAAATCACTCTGTCAGGTACGTTGTGCGGCAAAAACAACTTGTTGCCAACAGCTAAAACGCTACATCACCACGGGACGGGGGCCGAGTATATCCGAACCGACACGCAGGTGTGTCGCCCCGGCCGCCAGTGCTGCTTCAAGGTCGTGGCTCATGCCGGCTGAAATCCCCCCTGCGTGCGGATGCCCGGCAGTCAATGCCGCGGACGCCGAGGCGAGCAGTTCAAAGGCAGGCTCCGGCGCAACTCCCAGCGGTGCCACAGCCATGAGTCCCGCCAGGGAGAGTCCCCCGGTGCCTGCGATGAGGTCGGCCAGTTCCTGGATGCCCGACGGCGTCACCCCTCCCCTCCCGGCGTGGCCGACAAGTCCGGTGGCAGCCGAGTCCTCGTAGGCTTCGGACAGGTCAACCTGAATGAAGCATTCAAGGTCGGACCTGCCGTTTTCCTGCTGCCTGGCGGACATGGCCCGGCCAAGGGACTTGACGAGGGACACCCTGTCAATCGAATGTACGGAATGGGCGTAGGCCGCCACGGACTTGGCCTTGTTGGTTTGCAGTTGGCCGATGAAGTGCCAGCGCAGTGCCGGATCGGAGACTTCCACTGCTTTTGCGGCGGCCTCCTGGTCCCGGTTTTCACCGATGTCGGCGACGCCAAGGCTCCGCAGTCTCCGGACATCGGCGGCGGGGTGGAACTTGGTGACCACAATGAGTGTGGGCTCGGCATTTTCCCGGGCAGCGGCGGTGATCCGTTGCTTCACTGCGGCAAGGCGGTCAGCGAGAACTGCCGTGCGGGGGTCTTGCGGCGTCATTGCTGGGGGTTCCTTTGTCAGGGTGCACGCGGTGCGTGCTGCGGGATGGGCCGACACTGGGTGTTGTGGTCTGTGGAACTGGCCGGCGTTGGGGGTTTGTGGTCCTTGGATCTGGGTTTTGTGGGTCCGGGGCTGCGTTACGCGGCCGGTGTCCCTGGCACACGGGGAATGGGAACTGAGCAGACAAAGCCGATGAACCGGCCCTCGGCTTCCCCGTCGCGCTGAGAGCGCCGGTGGGAGTAGTAGCGGGAGTCTTCAAGTGTGCAGATCCCTGAGGCGTGTGCCTGCACGCCCTCGTTGGCCAGCTGGGCCAGCACGGCTGCCGGCAGGTCCAGGGCCGGCGTCCCCCAGGCGGTGGTGGCAAAGGCTTCCGGGATCTTTGCCGCCACGCTCGCGCGCATGGTTTCGGGGACTTCGTAACAGCTGCCGCAGACACTGGGTCCGAGCCACGACTCAATGTCCACGGCTCCGGAGCGTCGCATCCGCGCGACAACCGCGGCGATGACGCCGTGCTCGACACCCGGGCGCCCGGCGTGGGCCACGGCCAGGACGGGCTCCCCGACTGCGGTGCTGCCAACGAGTACGACGGGGACGCAATCGGCCACCATCACGGCCAGCCCCGCCGCCGATGCGCCGGCGGCGGCGACCATGGCATCAGCGGTGGGCGCTTCGGGGCCGGAGTTCCCGGCGTCGAAGACGGCCACATGGTTTCCGTGGACCTGGTTCATGTAGGCCAGTGGCTCCCCGGCACCGCCAGCCCGGGCCAGCACGGCTTCCACGGCGCTCCGCCGGTCCGCCACACGCTCCGGGGCGTCACCAACATGAAAGGCCAGGTTGCCTGCTGTGGTGTCGGTGAAGCCCACCCATATCCCGGGACGGACCTGCTTTGAAGACCACATGCAAACAACCTGACCATTCATGGGTGCCCGGCTGCTGCCGGGGACGGGAAGCGGTGCTACTTCAGGAAGTCGGGAACGTCCAGATCGTCGGAGCGGTGCCCGGTGAGGTCTGGTTCCACGATGGCGGGCAGCTCGACGTCAAAACCGCCGTCTGCGGGAACGTTGGTACCCGACTGCTGGCCGCCCCACTGGCTGAGGTTTGTCACCGATGCGCTGGCCGGCACGGCGGCAGGAACCGGCGGAGCCGCCTGCGCAGCTGGTTCGCGTGTTTCGCCTGCCTGATCCGGTGCGTCGAAACCGGCCGCAATGACTGTCACCCGCACTTCATCACCCAGGGCGTCGTCAATGACGGCACCGAAGATGATGTTTGCTTCCGGATGCGCCACTTCCTGGACCAGCCGGGCCGCCTCGTTGATCTCGAACAAGCCGAGGTCGGAGCCGCCCTGAATGGACAGCAGCACGCCGTGGGCGCCGTCAATGGACGCTTCCAGCAGTGGGGAGGCGATGGCCAGCTCGGCTGCCTTGACGGCACGGTCCTCGCCGCGGGCGGAACCAATGCCCATCAGTGCCGAGCCCGCACCCTGCATCACGGACTTGACGTCCGCAAAGTCAAGGTTGATCAAGCCGGGCGTCGTAATGAGGTCGGTGATGCCCTGCACACCTGACAACAGGACCTGGTCTGCGGTCCGGAAGGCCTCGATGACGGAGACGTTGCGGTCGCTGATGGACAGGAGGCGGTCGTTGGGGATCACGATCAAGGTGTCCACCTCGTCGCGCAGGGCGTCAATGCCGCTGTCGGCGCTGGTGGCGCGGCGGCGTCCCTCGAAGGTGAACGGGCGCGTCACCACGCCGATGGTCAGTGCACCCAAGCCGCGGGCGATGCGGGCAACAACCGGCGCGCCGCCGGTCCCGGTGCCGCCACCCTCGCCTGCCGTCACGAAGACCATGTCGGCCCCGCGCAGGACCTCTTCGATCTCCTCGGCATGGTCCTCCGCCGCCTGGCGTCCGACGTCGGGATTCGCGCCGGCCCCCAGGCCGCGCGTCAGCTCACGGCCGACGTCAAGCTTGACGTCGGCATCGCTCATCAGCAACGCTTGCGCGTCCGTGTTGATGGCGATGAACTCCACGCCGCGCAGACCCACGTCAATCATGCGGTTCACTGCATTTACGCCGCCACCGCCGATACCGACGACTTTGATGACTGCCAAGTAATTCTGGGGTGCTGCCACGTTAGGTGTCCCTTGTTCGTATGTTGCTGAAAGATCAATATTTGCTGCCGCTGACAAAGAATGTACCCCTTTTCAAGGTGCCGGCTGGGTTCTCCGGAGCAACCCTGAAGCGTTGCTTGAGACTTTATGTAGCTTAACCTTCAACTTGAAGGTTATAGTTATGTCAACTAGTTCGTGTCATTGACGCTATGGTGCATCCGCGCCGCATGCAATTACCGCTGCCGCGTGTCGCCCTAATCCCGCAAAAAAACCCACAAACGAGCCCTCTTCGGAGCCAGGCCGCTTGTTCTTCCGACTTTCGTGCACCCTCATCGTGTCACAGGGTGGCGTGGGGCGCTCACATCAAAAACCTTGGCAGGCTCCGGAGCGGGTTTTCCAGCCGCTGCCGTTGGCGCAGGGGCGTTGAGCAGGGCTTCAAGGACCTGGGCCTTCAATTCCATGTCGCTTGCATTGCCCCAGATGACGCTTCTGCCGTCGGCAAGCTTGAGCTCCACGGCATCCGGCGACTCGGCCGTTGCATTGGCAAGCTGGCCCAGAATCGACTGCGGCAGATTTGCCAGCACCGCTGTCATGGCCCGGAAGGTGTCTTGGCCAATCGCTGCCTTGCCGCCGTCAATCACGGGCAGCGCCACAGATGCCGGGTCGGCGGTGGACCCCAGCTGCACCCCGTCCTGGTCAACCAGCAGGTATTCCTCCTCGTTTTTCAGCAGCGCAACCGGCACCCGTTCCACGACGTGGATTAGCAGGGTGGACGGCGGCTTTGCCTCAATGTGCGAGCTCTTGACCTGCACGACGGAGCTGAGCAGTTCCTGCACCTGGGCATCCGTTACCTGCGGCAGCGGCTTGGACAGGATGGGAGCCACCGCGCTCTGCAACACGTCTTCCGCAACAAGCTTGTTTCCCTCAAACGCAACTGTTTTCACTGCCAGCGCCGGTGAAAACAAGGCGACCGCCATGATCAGGGCCAGCACCGCAACGAGCCCCGTGACGGTGTACACCATGTTGCGTCGGCGGCGTTTGTGTTCGGGAACGGGGAAGGCCAGTACTTGCGCGTCGCCGCCCCGGCCTGAATCTCCGGCTGCGGTGGCGGTGGCCCGTTTGGGGCCGCCCAGCTTGGAGCTGGCCATCTTGGAGCTTGCTCCATTGGAGCTGCCCGGCGTGGAGTTTTCCGTCGTGGAACTGGAAGCCGGAGCTTTGCCCGCCTTGGCTTTGGCGCCCGGTGTGCTTTGGGTCTTGCCGGCTGGCTTGTTTCCGGCTGGCTTGTTTCCGGCGGACTTGTTTCCGGCTGGCTGGTGCGCCGGAGCCGTGGGAGCCTTAACCTTGGGCACCGAATTGGCAGCAGGATTGCGCGCCGGATTGGGCACCTTGGCTTTGGGCAACGCGGTCTCCGGTGCTGACACCGCGGACCCGTCAGCTTCCGGTCCCGAGGTGTCCACGCCGGGGCCATGCCCCTCCCCGGCTTGTGTAGCCCCGGCTTGTCCGGCGCCGGATTTGCCGGCTCCGGTTTTGGGCAGCACGGACTTCCAGCTGGGGATCTTCCAGCTCGGTGGCTTTGGCTGGTCGGCCTCGTCCTGCTCCACCTCAGGAAGCCGCTCCACCGAAACCTTGGCGCTGGTGCTCCGCACGGCACCGGCCTGCTCCACGGGCTTTCCCGCGGCATCGGTCGGACTGGATTCCGTCCCGGACGTTTCCGTCCCGGCCGGCAGCCCTGTCCCGGGGCGGGTCCTGATGACCCTTGGCTTGCGTGGCTCAGCCATCGCTGGGCCCCTTTTCGTCTTGCAGGTCTTGCAGGGCTTGCACGTCTTGCTCGTCATTTTCGTCGCGCCCGCCATCGGAGGCGTGGTTCCCCGCACGCTCCGCACCGGCGGCCTGTTCGCCTGCCGGCTGTTCCGTGTTCAGCGCGGCCACGAGGGCCGGCCCGAATTCGGTGACATCGCCGGCCCCAACGGTCAGGATGATGTCGCCGGCAACTGCCCCCCGGGCAAGCTCCTGCACAGCAGCGGCACTGTCGGGGGCATAGCCAAAGGGCTGCCGCAGTGCGCCAGCGATCAACTCACTTGTGACCCCGGGAATGGGATCCTCGCGGGCCGGATAAATGTCGAGCACCGCCACGGTGTCAGCCAGGTCCAGCGCCTGGGCGAATTCGGCAGCGAACTCCCTGGTCCGTGAAAACAGGTGCGGCTGAAAGAGCACATGGACCTTGTGGTTTCCGGCAACGGTCCTCGCGGCCAGCAGCGCGGCAGTCACTTCCGTCGGGTGGTGGGCATAGTCGTCAAACACGGCGACCCCGCGCCCCTCCCCCTTGGCTTCAAACCTTCTGGCGGCCCCGCTGAAGGCGGCCAGCGCATCGATGGCGTCGGTGATGTCCACGCCCAAGGCCACGGCCACGGCAACTGCCGCGGCGGCATTGCTGAGGTTGTGGTTGCCCGGCACCTGCAGCTTCAGGTCAAACTGCATGGCCTTCCCGGCGTCCAGCACTCCGGCACGCACCACCACGGACGCTGTCGTGTGCAGGCCGTCCTGCGTGCCCGGCAGCAGGCGGATGTCAGCGCCCTCCGCAAAACCGTAGCTCAGGCAGTGCTTCCCGGCGGCCTCGGCCTGGGCAGCCAAGGCGGCCGATCCGGCGTCGTCCACGCATGCGACCAGGGTGCCGTCAGCCGGCAGCAGCGCCGTGAACTGAACAAAGGCGTCAAATACGGCCTCGGCGGTTCCATAGTGGTCAAGGTGGTCGGCCTCGAGATTGGTCACCACGGCAATCTGAGGACGGTAGTTCAAGAACGAGGCATCGGACTCGTCAGCCTCTGCCACAAAGACGTTCGCCGCCCCGTGGGCCGCGTTGACGCCTAGACCCTGGACAGTGCCGCCCACCGCGAAGGAAGCGTCAACACCGGCGCCCCTGAGCATGACGGTGATCATGGAGGTGGTGGTGGTCTTGCCGTGTGTTCCGGCAACGGCGACAACCGTGTCCCCTGCCATGGTGGCGGCCAGGGCTTGGGAGCGATGCAGCACGCGCAGCCCGGCCGCACGGGCCGCGGCCAGCTCCGGATTGTTTTCGCGAATGGCCGTGGACACCACGACGGTGTCCACGGCGGCAACGTTGGCGGCGCTCTGGCCTATGTGGACTATGGCACCGAGGGCAGCCAACTCGCCAAGGCCAGCCGATTCCCTGGCGTCGGACCCGCTGACGGGCACGCCCTGGCCCAGCATGATCCTGGCGACGGCCGACATGCCGGCGCCTCCCATGCCGATGAAATGCACGCGGCCAAGCTCGGCCAGTGTGGGTGGAATGTACGGCACGGCATCAACCTTCTTCGTCATGTGCTTCATTTCCCGCCCGCCGCAAAAACCATGTCGGCCATGCGGTCCGCCGCGTCCCGGATTCCCAACGCTGCTGCTGCAGTGCCCATCCGGGCGAGCCGCGGCGCATCGAGGCACAGGGGTATGAGCCGGTCCTGGATCCACGCCGCATCCAGGGCGCCGTCGGGAACCAGCAGCGCCGCATCAGCGCCAACAAGCCCGGCGACATTGCGGGCCTGTTCACCGTTGCCGATGGGCAGGGGCACGAATATTGCGGGCAGCCCCACGGCGGCAACTTCCGAGACCGTGCCGGCGCCCGAACGGCACAGCAGCAGGTCCGCCGCGGCGTAAACATCCTCCATCCGGTCAACGTATTCCATTTGGCGGTAGAGATTGCCGCTCAGCGGATTGCCGGCATCGTCCAGGACGGTTTTGCCCTTGCCGGTGATGTGCAGGGTTTGGATGCCGGCCGCGGCCAATGCGTCCACTGAACCGGCCACGGCCTGGTTCAGCCGGAGGGCACCGAGGGATCCCCCGGTGACGATCAGGGTGGGCCGCTCTGCCTCGAGTCCCAGCCGTTCGCGGGCCTCACGCTGTGCGGCGGCGCGGTCCAAGGTGGCGATGGCCTGGCGCATGGGCATGCCGACGAGATGTGCGTGGCGGATCTTCGTGGCGGCAAATGCCGTCCCCACGTAGGTGGTGTAGCGGGCCCCCACTTTGTTGGCGAGCCCGGCCTTGGTGTTGGCTTCGTGGACCACGACTGGGACTCCCAGCGCCTTCGCCGCAAGGTACATCGGCGTGCAGACATAGCCGCCCACACCCACCAGGACATCGGCGTTGGCATCCCGCAGGTGCTTCTTGGCCGCAGCAACGGCCCGGCGCATGCGCACGGGCAGTTTCACCAGGTCCATTGACGGTTTGCGCGGCAGCGGGATCCGTTCAATGAACGCCAGTTCGTGACCTGCCGCCGGGACAAGGGTTGCTTCCAGCCCGTCCTTGGTCCCCACGGCCAGGATGGCAGCCTCGGGGATGCGCCGCTGGATGGCGGCGGCGATGGCCAGCAGCGGGCTGACGTGCCCGGCGGAGCCGCCCCCGGCCAACACCACTGACAGTGGCTGGTTTTGCTTTTGCGTCATGAGGACTTCAAGGTTCCTTCGGGTTCGGTGCGGGAAAAGGACAACATGACGCCGACCGCGGCAAGCACCATGATCAGGGCCGTGCCGCCGTAGGAAATCAAGGGCAGCGGGACACCAATCACAGGCAGCAGCCCAACCACCACGGCAATGTTGACGGCGGCTTGTCCGACGATCCAGGTCAGGATCATTCCGCAGATAACCCTGGACATGGTGTCGTTGCGTGTGTTGATGACCCGGAAGATGGAGTAGGCCAGCACGGCGTACAGCCCGAGGATGACGATGGTGCCCAGCAAGCCGAACTCCTCGCCGATGATGGCGAAAATGAAGTCGTTGTGGGCCTCGGGAATCCAGTTCCACTTCTGCCGGCTCTGCCCGAGCCCGACTCCAAACCAGCCGCCCGAGGCCAGTGCGTAGGCCCCGTTGAGGTATTGGTCGCAGGCACCGGGCTGGCTGCAGTCGCCAAGCCAACTGGCGAAGCGGCTGGTGCGGTTGTCACTTGTCAGGTTCGAGATCAAAGCCACCAGGACGGCGGCCACAACCGCAAGCGACAGGGTCCACCAACGCACGCCGGCAAACATCAGGCCGGCCAGCACCATCATGCCCACAATGACGGCCGTGCCCAGGTCGTGCCCCAGAAGGATCAGCGCAAGGATGATGGCCGCACCGACACCGACAGGCAGGACGACATGCCAAAATTCGCGCACAAGCCTGCCCTTGGCTGCCAGGACAACGCCCATCCACACGGCCAGCGCCAGTTTTGCCGCCTCGGAGGGCTGGAACTGCAACGGACCGAATGCCAGCCAGTTCAAGTTGCCGTTGACGTTGACGCCCAGCGGGGTGAACACCAGGGCCAACAGCGCAACCGCCAGCAAGATCAGGAGCGGGCCGGCTTTTCTCCAGAAGGTCGGCCGCATGCAGGACAGCACAAACATCAGCACCAGCCCAAGCACGGCAAAGCCCGACTCCTTGATGAAGAGGTCGTACGGGTCCTTGCCCTGCGAGATTGTTTCAGCCGTTGAGGCTGAGAGCACCGTCATGCGCCCAATCATGGTCAGGGCGACGGTGGTGCCAATGATCCAGTAGTAGGAAGCTGTGGGGCGGCCAACTTTGGCATTGAACCAGTCACGAATTCCCTGGAACGCCCGCGGCTTCGACTCCCTGCCGGGCTTGCCGGCCTTGCTGGTCTTGCCCCCACCCGCCGCAGCCGGCTTGGACGCCTTGGCGCCAGCGGGCTTTGCGGCATTGGTGCTGGCAGGCTTGGCTTGTTTTGCTGAATTTTCCTGCCCGTGGGCGTTTCCGGCTGCAGTGTCCGCAGCTGTTTTGGCCCGCGCTGCGCGGGCGGCGGAGGTGCCTGGCTGTGCGGGGGTCTTGGCCACTATGACTCCTTGTTGGCGCTTGCCCGTGATTCCAGCAGCTCCCGGACTGCGTCGATGAACGCTTGGCCGCGGTGGGCATAGGAGGTGAATTGGTCCATGGAGGCCGACGCCGGTGCCATCAGCACCGTGTCCCCGTCCGCTGCCAGTGACGCCGCCACCGCTACAGCCTCGGCCATCACGGAGTCGCCGCGCAGGACGGCAGCGTCGGAGTGCCGCCCGCCCTGGGCGCGGGTCTGGATGACCGGCACCTTGGGTGCGTGCCTGGCCAGGGAACCGGCCAGGCCGGTGCTGTCGGCACCGATGAGCACAACGGCCTTGAGCCGTGGGGCCTGCTGTTGCACCAGCTCGTCGTAGTCGACGCCCTTGGACAAGCCGCCGGCAATCCAGATGACCGGGTCAAAGGCGGACAGTGACGCTGCCGCGGCATGCGGGTTGGTCGCCTTGGAGTCGTTGACCCACAGCACACCGTCGGCGCTGGCCACCGGTTGAATTCTGTGGTCACCGTTTTGGTAGTCCTGCAGCCCCTTGCGCACGTGCTCCGGGGTGAGCCCGTAGGCGAGGACGAGCGCCGCAGCGGCCGCTGCATTGGCGACGAGATGGCGTGGCACCAGGTCTCCGATGTCGCTGATCTTGGCCAACTCTGCCGCGGAATCCTTGCGTTCTGCAATGAAGGCACGGTCGACGAGGAGCCCCTCGACCACACCGACCATGCTGACAGCCGGGATGCCTGTTGTGAAGCCGACAGCCCGGCAGCCTTCCAGGACGTCAGCTTCCTGGACCATGCGTTCGGTTTCAATTTGTTCCGCGTTGTAAACGCAGGCGATCTGCGTGTTCGCATAAATCTTTGCCTTGTCGGCGGCGTAGGCGGCAAAGCTGCCATGCCAGTCGACGTGGTCCTCGGCGAGGTTCAGGCACACGCTGGAGACGGGTTCGAGCGAGTCCGTCCAATGCAGCTGGAAGGTTGAGAGCTCCACAGCCAGCACGTCGTACCCTTCGGGGTCCCGGACGGCGTCGAGAATGGGCGTTCCGATGTTCCCTGCTGCGATGGCGCGCAGCCCGGCGCCCTGCAGCATGGATTCAACCATGGTGGTTGTGGTGGTTTTGCCGTTCGTGCCGGTGATGGTGATCCACGCGGCGGTCTTCCGTCCGGTCTTGACCCGTACCCGCCACGCCAGTTCCACATCACCCCAGATCGGGATGTTTACTGCTGCGGCGGCGGCCAGCAGCGGGTGGGTTGGCTTGAACCCGGGGCTGGTGACAACCAGCTGCGCCGGCTCGCCGCCGACAAGCGGAAGCACCGTTGAGGTGTCCACACCCAGGAGGACGTCCTTGACCCCGACGATCTTGAGCGTGTCGGCGTGGGCCAGGGCTTCGTCGTCGTCCGCGGCAGCCACAACGACGACATGGGCGCCGAGCTCGGCCAGGGTGTCGGCCACGGAGAACCCGGTCTTGCCGATGCCGGTCACGACCACGCGAAGGCCGGCCCAATCGGCGTCCCAGCTGGTCAGTGTCTCAAGCCGGTTTTCTGGTGCACTCACAGTCGAACAATCCATTCAGCATAAAAGGCGCCAAGTCCCACGGCGACCATGAGGCCCGCCAAAATCCAGAACCTGACAACGACGGTGACTTCCTTCCAGCCCTTGAGCTCGAAGTGGTGTTGCAGGGGTGCCATCAAGAAGACCCGCTTGCCCTTGGACAGCTTGAAAAAGCCGACCTGGATGATGACGGACAAGGCAATGAGCACGAACAAGCCGCCGATGATGGCCAGCAGAATTTCGGTGCGGGAAAGGATGGCGAATCCGGCCATGGCGCCGCCGATGGCCAGCGAGCCGGTGTCGCCCATGAAGATCTTTGCCGGCGAGGTGTTCCACCACAGGAAGCCGATCAAGGCGGCAAACATGATCACTGCCAGCAGGGACAGATCCAACGGATCGCGCACTGCGTAGCAGACAGTTTCGGAGGGCACCTTGCGGGAGCCGCAGGCCTGGCTGCTCTGCCACAGGCCAATGAGGGTGTAGGCGCCAAAGACGAGGATCGAGGCTCCCGTGGCCAGCCCGTCGAGGCCGTCGGTGAGGTTCACACCGTTGGTGGCGGCAGTGATGATCAAGTTCGACCAAATCACAAACAGCACCACGCCCAGTCCTGCCCCGGCAAAGGCCAGGTTCAGCGAGGGGATGTCGCGGGCAAATGAAATGAAGGTGCTGGCCGGGGTGACCCCGGCACTGTTCGGGAAGCCCAGTGCCATGACGGCGAAGGAAATGCCCACGACGGCCTGCCCAATCAGCTTGCCTTTGGGATCGAGCCCGGTGTTGTGCTGCTTGGTGATTTTCAGGAAGTCATCCAGGAATCCCACCAGTCCCATGCCCACCATGAGGTAGATCATGAGCAGCCCCGACGCTGTGGGGCCGGTTGACTCGGGGTTGACCAGCCATACGATCAAGTGCGTGATGAAATAAGCAGCCACCACGGAGCCGACAACAACCGTGCCGCCCATGGTGGGCGTGCCGCGCTTGATCTGATGGGTGGTGGGACCATCCTCACGGATGATCTGTCCATAGCCCTGCTTCACAAGGACACGGATGAACAACGGTGTGCCGACCATGGCAAAGGCCAAGGCCAAGCCGGCACCAATGAGCAATGCGATCATGGCTGGGAGGTCCTTTCACCTGGGGTGGCTTCACTGGTTTTACTGGTTTTACTGGATTTACCGGGGTCTTTCCCCGTGGGTAATGCTATCCGATCACCCAGGAACCGCAGCCCGGCACCATTGGATGACTTGACCAAAACGACGTCTCCGGGGGCCAGTTCAGCCGCGAGCACGGCATGGGCGGCGTCGGCGTCGGGCACGAACATTGACTCATCCCCCCACGATCCCTCCATGACGGCTCCGACGTGCATCGCACGGGCCCCGGCGCCGACGACGAGCAACCGGGAGATGTTCAGCCGGACTGCCACCCGTCCCACGGCGTCATGTTCGAGGACTGAATCCCCACCGAGTTCAAGCATCTCCCCCAGCACCGCCCACGTCCGTCGGGCGCCGCTGCCGCCAAGCTCGGCCAGGGTGCGCAGCGCTGCGCGCATGGATTCCGGGTTGGCGTTGTAGGCGTCATTGATGACGCTCACGCCGTCGCTGCGATCCGTCCGTTCCATCCGGTACCTGCTCGCCGCACGCTGTTCGCTGAGTGAGGAGGCAATGGTTTCGGGGGCGACGCCCAGGGTGTGGGCGGCCGCTGCCGCCGCCAGCAGGTTTGTCACATGGTGCAGGCCCAGCAGCTTGCTGTGCACCGTGAAGGTTCCCTCCCGGCCCGGAAAGGCAAGTTCAAATTCGGGCTGGCCGTCGGCGTTTGTATGGACGTTTCGGGCTTGCAGGAATTCCTGCCCGGACCCGGTTTCAGGCGCGTCCGCGCTGCTGAAGAACGTCACGGGCGCCCCGGAACGTGCGGCCATGGCCCGGACCCTGCCGTCGTCATAGTTCAACAACGCCCGGCCCTGCGGCGTCAGCGCCTCAACCAGTTCGCCCTTGGCAACAGCAATGTTGTCGATGGAGCCGAACTCCCCGGCGTGGGCGCTGCCCACACACAAAATGACGCCAAGGTCCGGGGCGACCATGTTGCTGAGGTAGGTGATTTGGCCCATCTTCGTGGCCCCCATTTCAATGATCAGGTAGCGGGTGCCTTCAACCGCCTGGAACACCGTCAGGGGCACGCCCACTTCACCGTTGTAGGAGCCGACAGGTGACACTGTGGGCGCCACCGGCGACAAGATGCCGGCCAGCAGGTCCTTGGTGGTGGTTTTCCCGGCGGACCCGGTGATGCCGATGACGGTCAGCGGCGAGTGCGCCCTGATCCTGCGCACCACCTCAGCTGCCAGTGCCCCCATGGCGAGCACGGCGTCGGCGACGATGACGGCCGCAAAGGAGGTTCCGGCGTCGTCCGCGGGAACGTCGCGTTCAACCAGCGACAGCACCGCTCCGGCGGCAACCGCGGCCGCAACGAAATCGTGGCCGTCGCTGTGCTCCCCGGCCTTGGCAACGTACATGCTTCCGGGCACCACCTCACGGGAATCGGTGGCGATCTTGGCCACATCGATGAGCGTGGCGGGATCGGTGCCGGCCGAAAGGGTGCCGTGCGTCAGTTCGGCAATCTGGGCCGCAGAAATTTCAATCATCAGTTGAGGACTCTATCTTGCTTGCATGAGTGAGCGGGAATCCGCGGGCAGTCAGGGCCGCCCGCAGCTCGACCCTGTCGTCGAGGGAAATATTGACCCCTTTGACTTCTTGGTAGACTTCATGGCCGCGCCCGGCCACCAGGATCACATCAGCCGGTGTGGCCAGTTCCACGGCGCGGGCAATGGCAGCGGCGCGTTCGTCAAACTCCTCGACAACCCGGCCCAGGCCCTCCCGCGCATTGGCTTCGCGGGCGCCCGCCAGCACGTCGGCACGGATGGCCGCCGGGTCTTCATCGTGCGGGTCGTCGTCGGTGATAATGACCACGTCGGCGCCCCGGGCCACGACCGCGCCCATGATGGGCCGCTTCGTGGCGTCCCGCTCCCCCGTGGCGCCAAAGACTGCAATGACGCGGGCACCGTCGGTGGCGGGCCGGACGGCGTCAAGTGCGCGCGCCAGGGCGTCGGGATTGTGTGCAAAGTCGACCACGGCAACGGGCGCGGTGCCGATGAGCTGCATGCGGCCGGGCACCTCCACGGTGAACGGGTCATGGCTGTCAAGGACTGCCTGCAGCTGCGCCAGCACCTCATGTGCGCTTCGGGCCGGGACTGCTGCGGCGCCGCTGTCCGGAGCACCGTGATGGTCGACGCCGGGGCCGGACCCCACGGCGACCGCCAGAAGGCGGGTCGCCACCATGAGCAGGGCAAGCGCCGCGTTGGAGACGTTGAAGTCCCCCGGCAGGCCGGTGTGGACCTGGAGCACGGCGCCGTCCGGGCCGCAGAGGCTGAAGCGTGAGCCGATGCCGTCCCGGCGCACGTCACGCACCTGCCAGTTGGCGGGCGCCTCCGCAATGTCCGTGGTGGTTGCCCCCGCAGTGGTTGCCAGCGTCACAGTGGTTGCCAGCGTCACAGTGGGCACCGTGCAGGCCGCAGCCATGCGCCGGCCCCAGTCGTCATCAACTGTGATGACGGCCGCAGCTGCATGCGCTGGGGTGAAAAGAGCCGCCTTCGTCGCGAAATAGCTGTCCATTCCGCCGTGCAGGTCAAGGTGGTCCTGGGTGAGGTTGGTGAAACCCGCAACATTGAAAACCACTGAATCGATCCGGCCAAAGGCCAGCGCATGGGAAGAGACCTCCATGGATGCGGCGTCCAGGCCCCTTTCGGCCATGACGGCCAGCAGGGCGTGCACGTCGGTGGATTCCGGTGTTGTCAGCTTGCTGGGGATGGCTTCGCTGCCGGCCAGGATTTCAATCGTGCCAATGAGCCCGGTGGTTTGGCCCAGGGCCTGCAACAGTGCGTTGAGGAAGTACGTGGTGGTTGTTTTTCCGTTGGTGCCCGTAACGCCAAACAAGTCCAGGCCTCCGGGCGAACGGCTGCCGGCATCGGTTCCGTAGATGCTTGCCGCGACAGCACCGGTGGCGGCACGGGCGTCTGCAACGGTGAGGACAGGCACGGCGCAACCGGCACCCAAAAGGCCGGTCCCGGCGTCGTCCGTCAAAATCGCGACGGCACCGGCGGCAACGGCCATCGCGGCAAACTGCGCACCATGCACACGGGCACCAGGCAAGGCCACGTAGAGATCGCCTTGGCAAATGGTTCGGGAGTCCAGGCTGACGCCTGTCACGCGGGAGGGCAGCGTGCCACCCTTGGGGGTGCGTGTGGCGGCGCCCACCAGCTCGGCCAGTTGCGCCAGCGTCGCCCCACGGTGGTGGTGCGGACGCAGCGGGGCAGACGGGTTGTTTAGAGGCACTTCCTCAGAATCCTTTACTTTCACAACGTTCGGTGGCGTGGTCCCGGACCAAGGCGGTTTGGCCCATCAATGACCGGATCACTTGTAGAACTTGGGCGGCTCGACAGGCGGCGTGGTTGACGGCGGCACGTCGTAGCTGCGCAACACCTGTCCCATCACCTGATTAAATGTAACCCCCTGGGTGACCCCGTAGATCTCTCCCTTGGGGCGTTGGACAGTAATACCCACCACATATTTCGGATCTTCCATGGGCGCCATGCCGATAAAGGACGAGGTGTAGCCGTCAAAACCCACACCGCTGTCGGCAGGGGCCTCGGCGGTGCCCGTCTTGCCACCGGTGCGGTAGCCGGGAATGCCAACCACCTTGTAGTCGGCCATGGTCACCACGCCTTCAAGCATGTCCCTGGCCGACTGCGCCGTTTCGGGACTGATGACTTCAACGCCGGGCGCCTGCGGCACCGTTTCCACTGTGCCGTCGGCGGCGGTGAAGGAATCAATCAGTGCAGGTTTGAGCCTGACACCGTTGTTGGCCACAGTTTGAAAAATCATGGTTGTCTGCAGCGGCGTTTGTGCCACGCCCTGGCCAAACAGCACGGTGTACCGCTGCCGGCCGTCCCAATTCCGCCAGTCGGCCAAAATGCCCGGACTTTCGCCGGGAAGGGCGATGCCGGTCTTTTCGCCAACACCAAACTTGCGCATGTAGTCATAGCGCTGTTCAAGGCTGAGCTTGGATCCTGCCATCACGGTGCCGGTGTTCATGGAGTCGGCAATGATGCCTGCCAGCGTGCGCTTTTCAGTTCCGTGGACGAAGGCATCCGAGAACGTCTGTCCGTCAACGGTCAGAGTTGGCGGCACCAGGTATTCGCTCATCGGGGTGGCCAACCCTTCCTGCACGAGGGCGGCGGCTGTCATGATCTTGCTGGTGGAACCCGGTTCAACGACCGAGCCCACAGTGCGCGAACCAATGTTGCCCGCGTCCGAGGCGCCAACGTTGTTGGGGTCGTAGGAGTCGGTGTCGGCCAGCGCGATGACCTTGCCCGTCTTCGCTTCAATCACCGAAATGCTGGCCCATTCGGCACTGTACTGTTCCTTTTGCTGCTGGGCTGCCTGCTGGGCGTAGTACTGGATGTCCTGGTCAATGGTCAGCTTGACCGTCTGGCCGTCAACGGCGGGTTCGGTCCGTACGGGGGCCGTGGGGATGATGATGCCGTTTTTGCCGGCCTGGTAGGTCCTGGCGCCGTCGGTGCCCGTGAGCTTGTCGTTCATCGTCTGCTCAACACCGGCCAGGGGCGTGCCCTCGGCGTCGACAAAGCCAACGATGGGCCCGCCCACGGCACCCATCGGATAAACGCGCTTGGTGATCCCTTCGGAATAGATGCCGGGGATGCCCAGCTCGGCAACCTTTTTCTCCACCACCGGGCTGACATCCTGAACGATGTAATTGAAGGTTTTCTTGCCCGTGGCGTTCTTTTTAACGTCCTCGAAATTCAGGCCCAGCAAGTCCGCGAGCTGTTGCAGGCCCTCGTCCTTGGTGAACTCGGTAATGACGGACTTGCCAGTTTTCGGGTCAACGGTCCGGTGTTTGTAGGTCTTGTAGTCGGCCATGTTGACCTGGGAAACTGTGATGTTGTACCGGATGATGCTCTCAGCCAGGACCTTGCCCTTGGCATCAATGATCTTTCCACGGGCTGCGGGCAGCTTTTGCACTACAGTGCGTTGGGTCTCCGCGGCCTGAGCCATGTTGCCCGTGTCAAGGCCCTGAACCATGACAAGCCTGCCGGCGATGACCAGGAGCACCACCATCATGACGATGAAACCCACACGCATCCGCCCGCGGCCAACCTTGTTCAGTTGTTGTGCAGTTGCAGCTCGTGTTGATTGGGGAGAGTTGTGTGCCACTGCTGCATTCCTTGCGTTGTTGGCTTTGGGACTATTGCTGCTGCCCGCCCCGGCGAAGACAGTGGTTAAATCCTAGCTGTCCTTTTGTGCGGGGGCTGGGATGGTGCCGCCGTGGAGATCCGGTGTCACCGCGGTCGGAGCCGCAGCTTCCGGCGCTTTGGCAGCCTTCTTCTGGGCAGCCTCGTCCTTCTGCGTGTTTGCTGCCGGGCTGGGCGGAACATCCGCGGCCTCGGCCGCGGGCGCAACCGGCACCGGCTTGTCAATGAGCGCCGGCGGGATGCTTACCAGTCCCTTGGCATCAGCGGACGCGGGTTGCGGGGAACCGCTGACCTTCTGGGTGCGAACATCAATCTGCCCCGTCGAGCCGGCCGGTACCATGCCGAGGTCAGCAGCGCGGGCCACCAACTCCTGCGGCGCCTGCTTGGCGGCAATTTCCTGTTCCATGGTTTGGTTTGCCTTGAACAGGTCGGATTGCTGGTTCTTCAGGCCAACCAGTTCGTACTGGCCCTTGGAAACGGAGATGCTCATGACAAGGACAACGGTCAGTGCGGCCACAACCACCATGAACAAGATCACCACCAGCGACGAACGGCTCCGCTTGGGTGTGGAAACCACCAGGGAGAGCGGGGTGCGCGCTTTCCGTGGCTTGGCTGCCGGTGCCGCGGCACCCAGATCGGGATCAGCCAACGGCACGCTCAGGGCGCGGGCATTGTTGCCTGCGGTCACCGGAACGGTGCGTGTTGCTAGCTGGCTCATTTGGCGCTCCTGATCTTGATCTTTTCCACTGCCCGCAGCCGCGCCGACGCGGCCCTGGGATTTTCTGCTATTTCTTCATCCGTGGGGATTTCAGTGCCCTTGGTGAGGCGTTTTAGGGTCGCCTTGTGCTCTTCCAGCTCCACGGGGAACCCTGCCGGAGCTGAAGATCGGGAACCGGCTGCAAACACTGCCTTGACGATCTTGTCTTCCAGGGAGTGGTACGACATGACGACAGCCCGTCCATGCAGGGCCAGCGCGTCAACGGCCGCCGGAATGGCTCTTTCGAGAACGCTCAGCTCCTCGTTCACTTCGATGCGCAGCGCCTGGAACGTGCGTTTGGCCGGGTGTCCGCCCGTCCGTGCAGCCCCCGACGGGACGACGTTGCGGATGATGTCCACCAGTTCGCCGGTGCGGATGAGCGGTGCCTTGTCTCGGGCGGCGACAATATGGTTGGCAATGCGGCCGGCAAACTTTTCCTCGCCCCACTTGCGGATGATCCGGACCAGGTCTTCTTCCGAATAGCTGTTGAGCACGTCGGCTGCGGTCGGCCCGCGGCTGGTGTCCATGCGCATGTCAAGGGGCGCGTCGAAGGAATAAGCGAATCCGCGGTCCCGCTCATCCAGCTGCAACGATGAAACTCCCAGGTCCATGAGGATGCCATCGATGCTGGGGATGCCAAGGTCTTCCAACACCTCCGCGATTTCGTCGTAGACGGCGTGAACCAGGTCCGTGCGGTCCTGAAAAGGGGCCAGCCGCTCCCCTGCCAGGCCCAGCGCCTCGGTGTCCCTGTCAATGCCGATCAGGTGTAGATCCGGGTAGCGCTGCAGCATCGCTTCACTGTGGCCGCCCATGCCCAAGGTGGCGTCAATGACAACGGGAGTGCGGCCGGCGGTGCGGGCGATCTCAAAGGCGGGGGCCAGCAGGTTGATGCAGCGATCTTTTAGAACAGGAGTGTGGCGTTCGGACGTAGGTGGCGTGGGGGTATCCGACGTCATCACGACTCCGTTTCTCTTCGGTCAAAACCGGGAGGGGCGTTTCTTCCCCCGTGGCAATGCAAATCTGGCAATAAAATATGGTGCTGCGATGGTGCGGTCCTGCTGGTCCAGTCCACGCCGCCTGAGTGTGAACAACGGCGGGTGGTGTGTTCTTGAACCAGATCCCCCTCCGCGCCAAGCCTTGCCACGCCTGGCTCCGGGGAAGGTGAGCCAGGATTGGCCGTGCTGGGCGGCTGGAGATCTCATTCAAGATCACCGGTGGTGCTGGCGGAGTCCGTGCGCCATGGCGACGTTTTCCGAATGTTTCAACTACTGGGTGCTGCTTGTGGTGCCAGTTGTCGTGCCTGTCAAGGATCCGGGGGTCTTTGGAGAAGCATTTGTCAGCTGATTCCGGGAATGGCAAGTTCGTCAGTGGCCGAGAAGGCGGTCTCCTTGGCTGCCAGGTATTCCTGCCACGCTGTTGCATCCCAAATCTCTGCCCGGCTGCCGGCGCCAATGACGACCAGCTCCTTCTCGAGACCGGCGTAGGAACGCAAGGTCGCCGGAATCGTCACCCGCCCCTGCTTGTCCGGGACCTCGTCAGAGGCTCCGGAAAGAAAGATGCGGATGTAGTCCCGTGCCGCCATGTTGGACAGTGGAGCGTCCTGCATTTGGGTCAAGACCTTTTCGAATTCCCGTGCACTGAAAACGTAAATGCAATTTTCCTGCCCCTTGGTCAGGACAAGTCCACTGGCAAGTTCCTCCCGGAACTTTGCGGGAAGGATGATCCGGCCCTTCTCGTCAAGGCGCGGTGAGTGTGTTCCGAGAAACAATCCCCCACCACCTTCATTTGCCGAGTTTTGAGATCAACCGAACCCATTCCCCTCTTACCTGCTCCACATTACTCCACAAGGCTCCACCGTCAACCTCACTTTCAGGCGTGTTCGCTGCGTGTCGGATTTAATTCCTTGTGATGACGCGGATTTTGGGCGGTGGTGGATGGTGGAGGGAAAAACATGACCGGCCCAGGAAGATTCACCCCCGGGCGAGCCATCTGCCTGCCGGAAGTACGTTTTCCCCGGCGTCAGGTGCCATCGTGGGGCAAAGTGGAGGACATCTTCTCGGGCATGCCAGGCCCGTGGCGCAAAGTGGAGGAACCCCAAAGTGGAGGAAACGTGGGCCGGCTTGGTTGGCGGCCGAACACCTCGGCGGGGCGTTATGTTCGGCGCTGAATCCTGCGGAGCATTTCGCTGTCGGCACCTTTGGCGCAGCCGGAAGCGGGCCGGGCGGTGAAGGAGGCTTCGACATTGCACATTCCAGAGGCGGCATTGACTGCACGATTAAATGCAAAAAGCCCCGATATCGGGGCTTTTCGGCTCAGCTGCGGCACACTGGCATTCGTCAACTCAAATACGGGGGCAGGCTGTCAGCGGCAGCGCAGGTGCCGCTCATCGCCTGCCGGGGCACGGGCTACTGTTCGCGACGGCGCTCTTCCCACTTTTCTTCCAGACCGTTCATGAATCCACTCTTTTGCTTGTCGCCGGTCTTGGCGCCTGGATTGTGTTCGTGTTGTGCCTGTGCACCAAACTTGGGCTTCGACACGGCGACGTAAACTCCTGCTCCCATCGCCAGAAAACCAATGATTCCCACCGGGATGAGGTGCGTTGCCACACCACCCAACAGGATCAGCAGACCCGTAATCATGATCAGCACGCCAATGACGATGTTTCGTGTTGACAACGACCGCGTGGGTGCTGTTGACAGGGCGTTGGCGAATTTTGGATCTTCCGCATGCAGCTGCTGCTCCAATTGATCCAGCAGTCTCTGCTCGTGCTCAGAGAGGGGCATGACGACCTCCTTCGGGTCAGGGCCATGGGCGTCTTTACTCGTTAACGAATTTACTGCCTTTTTGATTCCCGCCGAACCAATTCCACGCCGCGCATTCCCGGCGTGGGCCCGATGTCGTTGAGCGCCAACAAGTTGTGAAGCCATCAAAGAGTTAACTCCTACTACTAACAATAGGCTTGATTGTGGCGAACTGAAACCCGCGTGCCGCACGACCTTCACACACCCGTCCCGAACACGGGAATACCGCCACCCAGAGCGGCTGTTTTCCGTGCCCGGGTGACGTCCCGGGGTGCCTGGCTGATTGCCCGGGGATTGGTCCAACGCTGGAGCTAGTTCCTGCCACGGGGCTTGCCCAGCAGTCGTGCGGGGACAATTTTGGCCCCGCCGAACCGGGCCGAAATGGCATCGCCAACAACTTCGGCGTTGCGGGAATTGTCATCGCGGGGATCCAAGGTGAACTGCAGCGGCGCCCCGGCAACCGTGTCGAGCCGCTCCATGCGCACCCCAATCAAGCGCACGCTTTGCGGCCTCGCACCCAGGGCACGAAGCAAGGCCACGGCCCCTGCATAAATCTGCGCCGAACTGTCTGTACCCGCACTGAGCGCCTTCGAGCGGGAGATGGTTGAAAAGTCCGAATATTTAATCTTGATGGCCAAGGTGTGCCCACTCAGCCCAGCTTCGCGCAGGCGGGCGGCCACCTTGTGCGAAAGCCTCAGCAGTTCCCGGGTGAGGACCCCGTCGTCGAAAGTGTCCACGGCGAAGGTCTCCTCGGCACCAATGCTCTTTTCCACGTGCTCAGGCGTCACTGGCCTCGGGTCGATTCCCCAGGCCAGCGCATGCAGTGCGGCACCGGTGCTGCCAAGCGCCTTTTGCAGGGACGCCCGCGGCGTCGCAGCGACATCCGCCACCGTGAAGATCCCCAACCGTGCCAGGACCTCACGGGTCTTGGCCCCCACTCCCCACAGCGCCTCGACCGGCAGCGTGTGCAGGTATTGGACAGTCTGCTCCTTTTCAATCAAGAGCATGCCGTTGGGCTTGCAGCGGGTCGAGGCAACCTTCGCAACAAACTTGCTGGCCGCAATGCCCACGGACGCGGTGATCCCCACCTCGGCGGAAATGCGCCTGCGGATCAAGGCACCAATCTCAAGGGGCGTCCCCAACCGGCGCAAGGAGCCGCTGACATCCAGGAACGCCTCATCGACGCTGAGTTGTTCAACCGTGTCGGTGATGGAGTGAAAGACGGCCATGACCTCGGCTGACACCTGCTGGTATTGATCGTGGTGCGGTGGAATGACGACGGCGTTCGGGCACATGCGCAGGGCCGTCACCATGGGCATGGCGGAACGCACGCCAAGAGCCCGCGCTTCGTAGGACGCCGAGAGCACCACCGAGCGGCCCTCCGGCTGGCCGACGATGACCATTTTTCCCAGCAGCTCGGGACGGTGCCGCAACTCAACAGCCACGAAGAACGCGTCCATGTCCACATGCATGACGGTGCAGCCTTGTTGCTCGGGCACCCGCCGTGGTTGCTGTTCATCATTCACCCCTCAAGTCTAGTCAGCGTGCTGCGTGCCGGGGCCCGCTCAAGGTGAGGTGCGCAACACGTGCAGGGGGCCGCTGCGCATCGTGGGTAAACTGGACTCGAGGCCACCGCACCGGCCCCGGCAGCTAAGGAACCCGTCATGACAAACCCCATCACCCGCCCCGGACGCACCATGCCGCTGGCCCGCAGGCGCATGTTGGCAGTGGCCGCAAGTGCCGCCGTCGTGCTTCTCGCTGCTTGTTCAAGCCCGGCCTCCCCGGAAAAGACGCCCGCAGCTTCCAGCTCGGCATCAGCCGCGGCGAAATCCGCCACGGCAACCGCCAGCCCAACCTCAACCCCGGCCTCGGCCTCGACCAGCGCAGCACCAGCAACAAGCACGGCCGCTGCTTCGGCAAAGTCGGCGGTGAAGAAACTTGTTGCCGGCTTCCCCGTGACTGTTCTGCCCCTCATGAAGAGCGCTGAAATCCAGGCTTCCAGCCTTGAACACTCGACGCCGGTGTCGGTGGCGTCGCTGACGGCCAGCGTGAAGGCAAGCTCCGCCGACGTTTTGGCCCACTACACCAAGATTTTCACCGACCAGGGATTCACGGCGCAACCGGGCGATGCGGTGGACGGTGTGCCCCTGAAGACGTTTGTGCGGGCCCAAGGCCAGGAGATCGTGACCGTCTCAGTGGTTCAGACAGCCTCGACCGCCACCTTCACCGTGGGCGCCACGCTGCTGCCTGCTTCGTTTAAGTAACAGCCCCGCATCTTTGATCCCCCAGCATGATCACACAGCAAGGAATCCAGAAAGCATGAACGCAACGCCCGTCAAGACCGGCGCAACCACTGCCGCCGAAAACGACGCATTCATTGCTGCCGTCGCGGAAGAACTGAATGATTTTCTGGCCGATAAGCACCAGCTGCTGGCGCAGATATCCCCTGCGACCCTGGTTTTGGTGGATTCGATCAAGACCCTCGTCACCGGCGGAAAGCGGATGCGGGCGCTGCTGTGCTACTGGGGTTGGCGTGGAGCCGGCGGCGCTCCGGATGCCAAATCCGTTATTCAGGCAGGCGCCGCCCTGGAGCTGTTTCAAGCTGCGGCGTTGATCCATGACGACATCATCGACCGTTCGGACACCCGCCGCGGCGGTCCCAGCGTGCACCGGCAGTTCAGCACGCTGCACACCGGGAGCGGCTGGGCCCTGGATGACGAACGGTTTGGGCATGCGGCAGCCATCCTCACAGGTGACTTGTGCTTGTCGCTGAGTGAAGAAATGTTTTCGCGGATTGCCTCCGGCCCCATCGGCTCCGCAGCTGCGGAACGCGCACGGGCCGTCTTCAACGTGATGCGCACAGAGGTCATGGCAGGGCAGTACCTTGACATCCTGGAGGAAGTCGCCGGCCCGTCCAAGCCGCATGAAACGGCCGTGGCACGGGCCTCGGCGATCATTCGCTATAAGAGTGCAAAATATTCTTCCGAACATCCCCTGGTGCTTGGCGGCGCGCTGGCCGGTGCCGACGAGACGCTCCTTGCCGGGTACAGCGCGTTTGCCCTGCCCCTGGGTGAGGCCTTCCAACTCCGCGATGACGTGTTGGGTGTGTTCGGCGATCCGGCCCAGACCGGCAAACCTGCCGGCGACGATTTGCGGGAGGGCAAGCGCACTGTCTTGGTGGGCCTGACCATTGATGCTGCGGCAGCGGCCGACCGCGAATTTGTTGACAAGAACCTGGGGCGCCAGGACTTGAGCGAGGACCAGGTTGCCCGGCTGTGTTCCATCATGGTTGAGTCGGGCGCCCTGGCCAGCACCGAGGCAATGATTTCCGAACTGAGCCAAACGGCGTTCGCCGCGTTGGCCCTGCTGCCCATCGACCCCACAGTTGCCGCGGCACTGTCGGGCCTGGGGCTGGGCGCCGTGACCAGGACTTCCTAAGACTTGATCAAGGCTAATCACCAGGACGTCCCAAACTCCTGGACTGCTCGGCCCTGGATGCTGGGTTCCTGGTCCGTTTTTACGCCGCCGGGGCAGTTGTGGCCACCGGCGCACCAATCAGTGGATGCACTGCTCGGTTGTCATGCGCTGCGCGGCAGGGTTGCTGTGGAAGTGTGCCGTGGCGGCCGGCAGCGGGTCTTGGAAAGGCTTGCCGGCCACCAGCGGGTTCACTGGATTGAGATTTACCAGCCCAGGGCTGCTGCGCGGCGGCGAATTTCCGTTTTGCGACCTTCACGGAGAGCGTCGATGGGCCGGCCCGGCAGGGACTCATCCGCAGTGTAAAGCCATTCGATGGCCTGGGCGTCCTCGAAGCCTGCGTCATGGAGCACCGTGATGGTCCCCCGGAGGCTTTCGAGGATGTGGTCACCTGCAATGAACTCGGCAGGCACTGCCCTGATGGAGCGCTCGCCCACCCGCGCGGCGAGCAGGGAACCATCCTTGACCAGGGCATGGACTTTGGTGACCGAGACATCAAGCATCTCGGCGACATCGGGCAGGGGCAACCATTCGCTGACTACTGTTTCAACATTACTCACAGACAAAGGTTCCCACATATTGGTGCCGACAGTATAAATATTCGTCGAATTGCACCTCAAACACCCATTTGCCCGTAGTTTGGTGTAAATTCGCCTGTAGTCACATGAGTAACATCAACACCAATGGCATCATACGTAACGGAAATTTGAGGTACGCACCGATGACTCCCCCACGCCCTTCGACCACCAGTGCCAAGCAGTTGGCCGCAGTGGCCACAGCCGCCATTCCCGTGGTCATGCTGTCTTCCCTGGCCTTGGCCAGCCCCGCGACAGCCGCCCCGGCCCCAGCTGAGCTGAAACCTCAAGGCAGCCACGGCAGCATTGACGCACAAAAAGTGCTTGCCGCTGTCCAGGCCCGCACTGCGGGCAGCCGCATTCCGGCAGCCGTCATGGCCAGCTCGGTGCCGCGTGCCGTCAGAACACAGATCTCGGCCCCGGTGACGCACACGGTCGAGTCGGGCGACACAGTCTCCGGCATCGCCGACAAATTCGGTGTCTCCGTTGAGTCGGTGCTGTCGCGCAACAAGCTGTCAGCATCCAGCCTCATCCATCCCGGCAAGGTCCTGACCATTTCCGGCCCGGCAGCCGAGGCGGCGCCCAGCACAAGCCCGGCACCAGCAGCCGAAAGTCACACGGTCCGTGCCGGCGAAACACTGAGCGGCATTTCAGCACAGTACGAAGTCAGCCTGGAAAGCTTGTTCAAACTGAACAGCCTCAATGGCAGTTCAATCATCCACCCGGGCCAAACCATCAAGGTGGGCGGCCAGGCTGCGGAAGCTGCTCCGGCTGCTTCCACAGAAAGTGTGGCGGCGCCCGCCGGCAGCGACAAATATGTGATCAAGGCCGGCGACACGCTTTCCGCCATCGCTGCGAGTCACAATGTGGGTCTCTCAGCCCTGGCCGCTGCCAACGGGACCGACGTGAAGTCAGCCATCTACCCCGGCAAGACCCTCACGATCCCGGGCATAAGCGCCGCTTCAAGCGAGATCACGCCCATCGCGCCGGAAGCACCTGCAGCTGTTGAATTGACGCCTGAGCAGCAGGTGCCCAGCACCTTCCTGCATTACACCTACCCCGACGCCGTGGTGAGCGATGCCAATGCCAACAAGTCCGCGCTGCTGGCTGCCCCGGCGCCGTCCAGTGCCGAGATGAAGGAAATGGTGGCCCGCACGGCCGCCAGCATGGGCGTCGATCCAGCGCTGGCCATGGCCTTCGCCCAGCAGGAGTCAGGCTTCAATCATCAGTCGGTGTCCCCTGCCAACGCCATCGGCACCATGCAGGTCATCCCCGACGCAGGGGAATGGGCCTCGGGGCTGGTGGGCCGGAAGCTGAATCTGCTGGATCCCCAGGACAACGTCACGGCAGGTGTCGCCATCATCCGGGCCCTGCAAACGGATGCGCCCAACGAGGACAAGGCCATCGCCGGCTACTACCAGGGCCAGTACTCGGTCAGTGTGCACGGCTTGTTCGCCGACACCGAGATTTACGTTGCAGGAATCAAGGCCAATCGGGCCCTTTTCCAGTAATCCGCTCGGCTTGGCAGCGAGGCGGAAAGTACGCTCTCAACGAAAAGGGGACCCCCGCACGGTGTTGCGGGCGGTCCCCTTTCGTTTCAACTCCTAAGCTGGAAGAGTGCAAGATGTCTCCCCTGACCCGCTGATCGGGTCCACGATCGACGGGCGCTACCTGGTTCTTTCCAAGGTGGCGCACGGCGGCATGTCAACTGTCTATTTGGCCACTGACCTGAGGCTGGGCAGGAACATCGCCTTGAAGATCCTGCACCCGCACCTTGCCACCGATGAAGCCTTCATCGCACGGCTCGGCCGCGAAGCCCAAAGCGCCGCCAGCCTGTCCCATCCCCACGTGGTGCAGATCCACGACCACGGGGTCGGCCCGCAGCACGCCTATCTGGTCTTTGAGTTCATCGACGGCTACACCCTGCGCGATGTCATCAACGAAAACGGCCCGCTGAGCCCCCGACAGGCCATGGACTTGTTCGATCCAATCGTTGAGGGGCTGGCCGCCGCCCACAACGCCGGTCTTGTGCACCGTGACGTAAAGCCCGAGAATGTGTTGATTTCCCGCCAGGGCTGGGTCAAGATCGGCGATTTCGGACTCTCCCGGGCCGTCACCACCTCCACCAACACCGCCACCCTTCTTGGCACCGTCGGCTACATCGCCCCGGAGCTTGCCCGGGGCCAGGGCGGGGATGCACGCAGCGACATTTACTCCGCCGGGATCATGTTTTACGAACTGCTCACGGGCGTCCAGCCGTTCCGCGCCGCCATGCCGGTCGCCGTCGTCATGTCGCACATCCAGGATGAGGTTCCCGCGCCGTCGTTGGCCCTGCCCGGGCTGCCGCCTGTCATGGACGAGCTCGTCCGCTACATGACGGAGAAGGACCCCGACCACCGTCCGGCCGATGGTGCCGCGCTGCTGGAAGACCTGCGCCACATCCGCCAGACCCTGACAGCGGCCGAGCTGGACTTTGGGGCCGGCCCCGGCGCCAGGGTGCCCGCCACCGCCGCGGGTGCCCGGGACCGCACCGAAGTCATCACCACCGCCGGAAGTCCGTCCCCGGACGCCACCAGCGTGGTTGCCTCCCCCTACTTCCCCACCTCGGTGCTGCCGCAGCCGGCCCGGTTGTACGCCGAGGATCCCCATGCGGGCCAGCCGGCCTCCAGCGGTTCGCAGGCTGAAGATTTTGCCGCTCACAAGCACGACGCCGGGCAGGCCATGACCGCGCCCATCGGCACCTCCCCGCGCTCCGGGCCAGGCGACGACAACGCTGCACCGGCGTTGTCCAAGCGCCAGGCGGCCACGGCTGCGAAGAGCCGGGCCAAGGCTGCGGCGACCCCGCAAAAGACCCTCGGTTCAAAAAAGCCGCGCCGCCGCGCACTGCTGTGGGTCCTGCTCGTGATGGTGCTTGTCGCCATTGCCGCCACGGCGGGCTGGTTCCTGGCGCTGGGCCCCGGAGCCCTGGCGACGGTGCCGGATGTGCACAACAAGACGGTGCCCCAGGCACAGGAGCTGCTGCGCACGGCCGGATTTGAGCTCACCCCCACCACTGATGTGTTTGATGAGAAGGTGGCTGCCGGCTTCATCGTTGCCTCAGATCCCACCGCCGGCGCCTCGGTGCGCAAGTTCAACAGTGTCACCCTGCAGGTCTCCCGCGGCCCGGTCCTTTACCCGGTACCCAAACTTGTCGGAACACAGCTGGACGCAGCCACAAAGGCCCTCACCGACGCCCACCTTGCCGTCGGCGACGTCACTGAAGCGTTCGATGAAAAGGTGCCTGCCGGCGTCGTGCTCAGCCAGGATCCAGCAGCGGGCAAGGACTTCCGCGCCAACACCAAAGTGAACCTGGTTGCCTCCAAGGGACCCAAACCCGTCCCCGTCCCCGGCGTGGCAGGACAGCCGGAAGCCGACGCCGTGGCCGCCCTGAAGGCTGTGGGCCTGGTGGCTGCAATTGCCCCCGAACAGGTCAACAGCGGCTCTGTCCCGGCCGGCTCGGTGGTGGCGCAGTCCCCCGAGTCGGGCGAGTTGAAGGCCGGCGACACCGTCACGCTGACCTTGTCCAAGGGGCCAAAAATGATCGCCGTGCCCAGCACGGTTGGCAAGCAGGTTGATGCCGCCACCAAGACGCTGCAGGATCTCGGCTTCAACGTCGAGGTGGAAAAATTGCTTGGCGGCTTCTTCGGCACCGTCCGCTTCCAGACGCCCGACGGTGGAGAGGCCCCCGAAGGCTCAACGATCGTCCTCCAAGTCATCTAACCGCACTGCGCTCCGGGCAAGGCACTCCGGGCAGGGCACAAAAAAGTCCTGATCAGACCGCCCCTCACGAGGGGCCCTGATCAGGACTTTTCTGTGTTGTTACTTGAACTTGCGTTGTTATTTACTTGGACTTGCGCAGGGCCTCGGAGACCAGGAACGCCATTTCCAGTGACTGCTTGTGGTTCAGGCGGGGGTCGCACACCGACTCGTAGCCGGTCAGGAACGCTTCCTGATCGACGGGGTCGGCGCCGCCAAGGCATTCCGCGACATCGTCGCCAGTCATTTCCACATGAAGGCCGCCGGGGAACGTGCCCTGCGCCTCATGGACCTCGAAGAAGCCGCGGACCTCGTCGATGACGTCGTCAAAGTTGCGGGTCTTGTAGCCGTTGGGTGAGGTGACGGTGTTGCCGTGCATGGGGTCGGTGACCCAGAGCACCTGGGCGCCTGATGCCGTGACCTTTTCCACCAGATTCGGCAGCTTCTCGCGAATGTTGGTGGCACCCATGCGGGTGATGAACGTCAGGCGTCCGGGTTCGCGGTTCGGGTCCAGCTTCTCGATCAAGCGCAGCGCGTCGTCAGGGGACGTCGTCGGGCCAAGCTTCACACCGATCGGGTTGCGGACCCGGGAGAGGAAGTCAACGTGGGCCTGGTCCAGGTCGCGGGTGCGCTCACCGATCCACAGGAAGTGCGCCGAGGTGTCGTACGGCAGCCCCGTGCGTGAATCGATGCGGGTCAGCGCGCGCTCGTAATCAAGCAGCAGCGCCTCGTGGCTGGCAAAGAACTCCACGGTCTTCAGCGCGTCAAAGTCGGCACCGCAGGAGGCCATGAACTTAATGGCACTGTCGATGTCCTTGGCCAGGCGCTCGTAGCGGCTGTGCGCCGGGTTGGAAGTGAAGCCGCGGTTCCATTCATGCACGCTGCGCAGGTCCGCAAAACCGCCCTGCGTGAACGCACGGATCAAGTTCAAGGTCGACGCCGAGGTGTGGTAGGCCTTGAGCATGCGGGCGGGGTCGTGTTCGCGGGACTCCGGTGTGAAGTCAAAGCCGTTGACGATGTCTCCCCGATATGCCGGGAGGGTCACGCCGTCGCGCGTTTCATCATTGGAGGACCGCGGCTTGGCGAACTGGCCGGCCATGCGCCCCATCTTGATGACGGGCAGCTGGGCGCCATAGGTCAGAACCACGGCCATCTGCAAGATTGTCTTGACCCGGGCACTAATTTTGTCTGCCGTGGCAGCCTCAAAGGTTTCAGCACAGTCGCCGCCCTGCAGCAGGAACGCCTCACCTTGGGCGGCCTGGGCCAGGCGGGAGCGCAGCACGTCAACCTCGCCGGCAAAAACCAGCGGCGGCACGGACGACAGCTCACTGACCGTGGGCGCAAAGGACGGGTGTTCGACCCAGGTGGGCTGCTGTGCAATGGGCAGTTCACGCCAGTCGTCAAGGCCCGGGTAGACGGCGGCACCGGGGACGGAAAGTGCGTCAGCGGGTGCTTGCGAGGCAGTAAAAGTAAGATCAGTCACCGCTTAAGCCTAGCCCCCAAAACCGCACCCCACCAACCGGTCCGATACCTGAGATGGCCGGGCGTTCCGAAAGGGACCCCGGTGCTTAACTTTTTGTGCTGCCAGAGTCCGGTTCCGCTGCTGCATGTTTCGGCTCCGCGGGCTCGGACGCTGCTTGCTCGGCCACCGCCTGCCCGACCACTGCCTGCTTCGGCTGGGCGGGCGTGGGGTCGGCGGGCTCGGGGTCGGCCGGCGTCGGGTGCTCCGGTGCCGGTGCCTCCTTTTTTGCGCCGATGACGGTCACAGCCCCGGGCAGCACGGTGGGGGCGGGGTCAAGCCTGACGGCGCCGCCGGCGGTCCTTGCTGCCCCTGCATTCTTGGCCGCCTCGACTTTCTTGGCGGCTTCGGCCTTCTTGGCGGGGGTGGACTTGGCGGTCTTCTCGGCAGCCAACTTGTCCTTGACAGTGGTGGCGTAGGCATCGACGTATTCCTGCCCCGAGAGCCGCATGAGTTCGTACATGATCTCGTCGGTGACCGAGCGCTGCACAAACCGGTCGTCGGCCATGCCCTGGTAGCGGCTGAAGTCCATGGGCTCGCCGAAGATGACTCCCAGCCGGCGAATCGTGGGAATGCGGCGACCGATGGGCTGAACCTTGTCCGTGCCGATCATGGCAACGGGGATCACGGGGACATTGGCGGTCAGGACAAGCTTGGCGACGCCCACCTTGCCGCGGTACAGCCGGCCGTCGGGACTGCGGGTGCCTTCCGGGTAAATGCCCAGCAGGCCGCCGCCGTTCAGGACCTCAACACCTGTTTGCAGGGAGCCGGCCGAGGCCGCCCCGCCGGAGCGATCCATGGGGAGCTGGTTTGTCAGCTTGAAGAAGGCCGCCGTCAGGCGCCCCTTGAGGCCGCGGCCGGTGAAATAGTCACTTTTTGCCAGAAACACGACCGGGCGCGGAACCATCAGCGGCATGAAGATGGAGTCCGAAAAGGACAGATGGTTGCTGGCCAACACGGCCGGACCTTCCACGGGCAGGTTGTCCAGGCCCTTCGTCCACGGGCGGAAAAGCACCTTCAGCACGGGCCCCAGAACAAAATTCTTTAGTACCCAATAGATCACGGTGGTGTTCCTCCTCTGGCGCTGCCGGTTGCAAGCGAACCGAGTTCAATGCGGTACCCCCGCTATGGCTGTATCAACAGTAGTCTAGTGAAAGCAGCACAAAATCGCGGCAGCACATCCACAACCACGCACGCCGGCACACCGAGCACCACTGCGGGACGGGGCTGCCGGACAGAAAGGGGCCACCACAATGGCACAATCGTTCCGTTCCCCGGGGCATGGCGGGCTGTCAAGGATCGGCGTGGCGGTGTGTCATGGCTTCACCGGCTCCCCCGTCAGCATGCAGGGCTGGAGCGAGCATCTCGCCGACGCCGGATTCGCCGTCAACATGCCGCTGCTCGCGGGCCACGGCACCACCTGGCAAGACCTCGGCAGGACCCCGTGGGAACACTGGTACAGGGATTTTGAAGCGGCATATCTTGAGTTGGCAGCGCGTTGCGACACAGTCTTTGTTGCCGGCATGTCGATGGGCGGGGCGCTGGCACTGCGTGTGGCTGCGCTGCACCCGGTGGCCGGGGTGGCCCTGGTCAATCCCGGCCTGACATTTAGTGACAACAGGGCTAAATATTCCGGGCTGCTGAAGTTCGCGTTGAAAAGCGTTCCCGCCATCGGTGATGACATGAAACTCCAAGGCGTCAGCGAGGGGGCCTACGCCCGCACCCCCGTTGCAGCCGTGCACCAGCTCTCACAACTGTTCACCGACACCATCAACCTGCTCCCCCGCGTCACGGCCCCAACATTGGTGTTCCGGTCCACCGTCGACCATGTTGTGCCCGATTCCAGCCTCGACGTGCTGCAGGAAAAAATCGGCAGCACCGAGCTGCAGGTGGTGTCGCTGGAAAACAGCTACCATGTAGCCACCATGGACAACGATGCACCCTTGATCTTTTCCCAGTCTGCGGACTTCTTTCGGAGGAACCTTCATGCAATCTGACCCCGGAGCGGACACGCCGCACACCGGCGGAAATGACGACGAAGTGTGGCGCGACCTTGTGTCAAGGCTCGAGGAAGCCGACGACGCCTTCATGGACAGCTCCGACGTCGTTGAGACGCCCGAAGGCCCAGTCGCAGGTCCGGAAGCCAAGGGCGTTGTCGACTTTGACCCCCTGGGCGTGTGGCAGCGACAATCGGAGCCGGCGCCACGGGAACCCGCCGCCGGCGGACACCCCGGCGACCACCCCGGCAGGCCGGCCGAGTTTGGTCCCCGCGACTACGCCGTCGACGACGAGGACGGCGACGAATTTGTGCCTGAGGAACTCCCCAGCCTGCGCAACACCGAGCCGGCCATCATGCTGTCCTGGATTGGGGCTGCGGGAGGACCGCTGTTCCTGGTTTTTTCGGCCATCTTCTGGCGCCAGATTCCAATGATGATGGTCCTGGCCGTCATCGTGGCCTTTCTGGCAGGCACCGGCTACCTGCTGTTCCGCCTGCCCAACCACCGCGACCATGACAGCGGCGACGGCGCCGTCGTCTAGTTCCTGCAGCGCGTCCCGTAAGGCAGCGTGCCGGGCAGGGCAGTGCGTCCATAAGAAGGCAGCGTGCCGGGCAGGGCAGTGCGTCCATAAGGCGGTGTGCCGGGCCCAACGTGCCTCGGCTACGACGCCCCGGCCAGGCCCAGCCGCCGAACGCGTGCCAGGTCGGCGGCGCCAATCAAGCCTGCCGAGGGACCGAGCTGCGCAACAGTGATGACGGCCTCCTGGCGGTAGCCCCGGCCCGTCAAGTTTCGTGAAAAAGCGCGCCGCGCGGGCTCAAGCATGAGGTCCCCCGCGGCGCTGAGCCCACCGCCAATGATGAAAAGTGCCGGGTCAAGGGCGGCTGCCAGGTTGGCGATGCCCAGCCCGAGCCAGTCGCCCACTTCGGCCACCAGTTCCTGTGCCGTTGCCTCCCCGTCCAGTGCCAGCTCGGTGACAACACTGCCGGTGATGTCCTTGGGCCGGCCATTGGCTGCGGCCAGCAATCCGGCGGCCATGGGCGAATGCTTCCTGGCGAGTTCACGGCCCTCCCGTCCCAGCGCATTCCCGGAGGCGTACTGCTCCCAGCATCCGCGGTTGCCGCATTCGCAGCGGTGTCCGCCAGGCATGATGATCTGGTGCCCGAACTCCCCTGCCATGCCGAAACTGCCGCGCTCAACCCGGCCGTCAATCATCAGCGCTCCACCTATGCCTGTCCCCAGGGTCAGCATGAGCAGCCTGTCGTGCCCGCGCCCCGCCCCGAAGCGCCATTCGGCCCAGGCAGCGGCGTCGGCGTCGTTGGTGATGACGACCGGGCGCTGCAGCAGCGCCTCAAGCGTGTCGCGGAGGGGTTCATCGCGCCAGGCGAGGTGGGGGCTGAAGACAACTTTTGCGCCGGCCAGGTCCATCCAACCGGCGGCACCAATGCCCACCGAAGCAATGTCGTGCCGTGAGCCGAGCTCGCGGACCAGCTCCACAATGACAGCTTCCACTGCCCGGGCGTCGCGGCCGGGAGTTTCCCGCCTGATTTCCTCAAGGATTGCCCCCTTGCCGTCGACAACTCCGGCGGCCACTTTTGTGCCTCCGATGTCGATCCCCAGAGCCAGCGGCGCCAACGCTGGCGGCTGCGGTTCCAGAGCTGGAGGCAGCGGTCCGGGGCCTGTGGTGGTGCCCGCGGTTGTGCGTGCGGCGGGGATGGCAGGTCCGGTTTCAAGGGGCGGCGGAAGCATGCATTAAGTCTAGTCAGCGCCGGACCCGCCGCGAACCAAATTGAAAGTGTGAGCCGAACAACATAAAGTTACTAACCAGTAACATAGCTTTTCCGGCGGATCACTTGCTTCGCGGATAGAGTAAAGCAACACAACCGCAGGCCCACATATCAAAGGAGCTATTGTGCAAGAGATTTCCGTTCCGGCCAAGGTAGTCAGTCCACGGACCATGAACACCACCGATTTTGTGCTCCGGCAGGCAAATTCGGCCGCCAATCCTGCTCTCTTCTCCCGCCGCAATGCCGACCATGTGTGGGTCGACGTCTCCGCCAAGGAATTCCATGCCGACGTCAGCGCCCTGGCCAAGGGCATGATCGCCTCCGGCATCAAGGTCGGCGACCGCGTGGGCATCATGGCCAGGACCCGTTACGAGTGGGCCCTGGTCGACTTTGCCATTTGGTTTGCCGGTGCCGTGTCGGTGCCGATTTACGAAACGTCGTCACCGTCGCAGGTGGCTTGGAATCTGGGCGACTCCGAGGCCGTAGCCGTTTTCGCTGAAACCGGCACCCACGAAAACATCATCCGCCAGGCCGCCCACAACGAGGGCCTCACCGCGATCGCGCATGTCTGGCAGCTCGAAGGCGACGGCCTGGATGCCCTGCGCGAAGCGGGTCGCGATGTCGCCGACGACGTCCTGGAGGCTGCCCGCACGGCAAACGGCCTGGACGACGTGGCAACCATCATTTACACCTCGGGCACCACAGGCCGCCCCAAGGGCTGCATGCTCATGCACCACAACTTTGTGGAACTGAGCGAAAATGCGCTGGCCGTGTTGGGCGAATCGGTGGTGGTGCCAGGTTCGCAGACAATCATGTTCCTGCCCCTGGCCCACGTTTTTGCCCGGTACATTTCGGTGCTGGCGGTGGCGGGCGGAGCCAAGGTTGGCCACACCCCCGACATCAAGCACCTGCTCGAGGACCTCCAAAGCTTTCAGCCCACGTTTATCCTCGCCGTGCCGCGCGTCTTCGAAAAGGTGTACAACTCGGCCGCACTCAAGGCTGAAGGCGAAGGCAAGGGCAAAATCTTCGCAGCAGCCACCAAGACCGCCATCGAGTACTCCCGGGCCGTTCAGGACGGCAAGATTGGCTTGGGCCTGAAGGCCAAGCACTTTGTCTTCGACAAGCTCGTCTACGTCAAGCTCCGGAATGCGATGGGCGGCAACGTCCGCCATGCAGTTTCCGGCGGAGGCCCCCTCGGGGAACGCCTTGGCCACTTCTTCCAAGGCATCGGCCTGCAAATTTTGGAGGGCTACGGGCTGACCGAGACCACGGCACCGATCACGGTCAACCGCCCGGAACGCATCAAGATCGGCACGGTGGGCACTCCCCTGCCGGGCAATGCCGTCAAGATCGCGGACGACGGCGAAATCCTCGTCAAGGGTGTCTGCGTCATGAAGGGCTACTTCGGTCGCGAGGACCTGACGGCCGAGAACTTCATCGACGGCTGGTTCCGCACGGGAGACATCGGCGAACTGGACGATCAGGGTTTCCTGAAGATCACGGGGCGCAAGAAGGAAATCATTGTCACCTCCGGTGGCAAGAACGTGGTGCCGGCCCTGCTGGAGGACCAGATCCGGGCCGATGCCATCGTCTCCCAATGCGTTGTCATCGGCGAGCAGCGTCCGTTCATCGCGGCGATCGTCACCATCGATGAAGATGCGCTGCCGCAATGGGGCAAGGCGCATGGCCTGCCTGCCGGAGCCACGGTGGCCGAGGCCGCCAAGCACCCGAACGTCATCGCCGCCGTGCAGGCAGCCGTGACCAGGGCCAACTCCTCGGTCTCATCCGCTGAAGCCATCAAGCAGTTCAGGATTGTTGATTCCGACTTCACCGAAACCTCCGGCCACCTGACCCCGTCACTGAAGGTCAAGCGGGCCCAGGTCATGAAGGACTTTGACGCCGTCGTGGAAGAGATTTACCTGAGCAAGAAGCCCGCTTAGTACGCCCAAGAGAGCGGCGGCGCCGGCTCCCGGAGCGGGGATGGATTTCCAAGGTCGCCCAGCGACCGAGGAAATCTTACTGCCCGCGAGGGAGCCGGCGCCGCCAGTTCTCGTTAAGAGATGACCACCAGCAGGTCCCCGCCCTGCACCTGGGCGACCCCAGTCACGGCGAGGCGGCCCACGGTGCCGCCGACCGGCGTCGTAATTGACGCTTCCATCTTCATGGCCTCAATGGTGGCGATGGTGGCTCCCGCATCGACGACGTCGCCGACGGCCACCTTGACGCTGACGGCGCCGGCGAACGGCGCGGCAACCTGGCCGGGCACCGACTCGTCGGCTTTTTCGGCCGCCTTCACGGTGCTTTCGATGCTGTTGTCACGCACCGTGACGGGCCGGCTCTGGCCGTTGAGCTTGCACGTGACGGTGCGCATGCCCTTTTCGTCCGCTTCGGAGATCGTCTCCAGCGCGGCGATGAGGCGCACACCCTTGCCCAGGTCAATCGTGTGCTCCACGCCGCGGCGCAGCCCGAACAGGTAGTCGCGGGTGTCCAGCACCGAAACGTCGCCGTACGTCTTTCGCACAGCCTCAAATTCCTTCGTGGGCCCGGCAAAGAGCAGGCGGTTCAGGGCCGCGCGGCGCGTGTCGCTGTCGCCGGCAAGCTGCTCGCTGTCCGCACTGGTGAGCGTGCCCATCCGGTCGACGACGGTCCGTCCCTGCAGCGCCTTGGTGCGGAACGGTTCCGGCCAGCCGCCGGGCGGGGTGCCCAGCTCGCCGCCGAGGAAGCCCACCACCGAGTCGGGGATGTCGTAGTTTTGCGGGTTTTCCTCAAAGTCAGCCGGGTCGGCCTTGATGCCCACCAGGTGCAGGGCCAGGTCGCCCACCACCTTGGACGACGGGGTGACCTTCACCAGGTGCCCGAGGATCCGGTCCGCTGCCGTGTACATGTCCTCGATTTCCTCGAAGCGCTCACCCAGGCCCAGCGCAATCGCCTGCTGGCGCAGGTTGGACAGCTGACCGCCGGGGATTTCGTGCTGGTAGACCCGGCCGGTGGGTGCTGCCAGGCCCGATTCAAACGGGGAGTACAGGCGCCGGACGGCTTCCCAGTATGGTTCCAGGGAGCTGATGGCGGCCAGGTCGATGCCGGTGTCCCGCTCAGTGTGTGCCAGTGCGGCAACCAGGGCGGAGGCTGAGGGCTGGCTGGTGGTGCCGGCCAGCGCCGCGGAGGCGACGTCGACGGCGTCGACCCCGGCATTGACGGCGGCCATCAGGGTGGCCAGCTGCCCGCCCACGGTGTCATGGGTGTGCAGATGCACCGGCAGGTCAAACCGATCGCGCAGCGCCGTGACCAGCTTGGCCGCGGCGGCCGGACGCAGCACGCCCGCCATGTCCTTGATGGCCAGGATGTGAGCGCCGGCGTCGACGATGCGCTGGGCCAGTTCGAGGTAGTAGTCGAGGGTGTAGATGGTTTCGGCCGGGTCCAGCAGATCACCCGTGTAGCACAGGGCGACCTCGGCCACGGCGGTGCCGGTGGCACGCACGGCCTTGATGGCGGGCTCCATCTGGTCCACGTCATTGAGCGCGTCAAAGATGCGGAAGATGTCGATGCCGCTGGCTGCGGCTTCCTGCACAAAGGCGTCGGTGACCTCGGCCGGGTACGGCGTGTAGCCGACCGTGTTGCGCCCGCGCAGCAGCATCTGCAGGCAGACGTTGGGCAGTGCTTCGCGCAGCTGCGCCAGGCGCTGCCACGGGTCTTCGCCGAGGAAGCGCAGCGAGACGTCGTACGTGGCGCCGCCCCAGGCCTCGACGGACAGCAGCTGCGGGGTCAGCACGGACACGGCCGGGCCCGCCGCGAGCAGGTCCCTCGTGCGCACGCGGGTGGCCAGCAACGACTGGTGGGCGTCACGGAACGTGGTGTCCGTGACGGCGACAGCTGTCTGTGCGCGCAGGGCTGCAGCAAAACCTTCCGGGCCCAGCTCGGCCAGCTGCTGGCGGGTGCCGGCAGGAGCGTCGGCAAGCTCGACGTCGGGCAGCTTGCGGGCCGGATCTTCCAGCACCGCCAATTCGCCGTGCGGCTTGTTGACGGTCGTATCGGCCAGCCAGGTCAGCAGCTTGGTGCCGCGGTCCGAGGACACGTGCGAGTTCAGCAGTTCGGGGCGCTCGTCGATGAAGGAGGTGGCGACGTCCCCGGCGTTGAACGCGGGGTCGGCAAGAACCGCCTGCAGAAACGAAATGTTGGTGGAGACGCCGCGGATGCGGAACTCGGCCAGCGCGCGGCGGGCGCGGGAAACCGCTGCCTCGTAGTTGCGTCCGCGGCAGGTGAGCTTGACCAGCATGGAGTCGAAGTGCGGGCTGATCTCGGCACCTGCGTAGATCGTGCCGCCGTCGAGCCTGACGCCTGCACCGCCGGCTGAACGGTAGGTGGTGATTTCGCCAACGTCGGGACGGAAGCCGTTGGAGGGGTCTTCGGTGGTGATGCGGCACTGCAGCGCGGCACCCTTGACGTGCACCGTTTCCTGGCTCAGGCCAAGGTCGGCCAGTGTTTCGCCGGCGGCGATGCGCAGCTGGGCCTGGACCAGGTCGACGTCGGTGATTTCTTCCGTCACGGTGTGCTCGACCTGGATGCGTGGGTTCATTTCAATGAACACGTGCTGGCCGGCACGTTCACCCACGGTGTCGACAAGGAACTCGACGGTGCCGGCGTTGACGTAGCCCATGGCCTTGGCGAACTTCACGGCGTCGGAGTGCAGCGCCTTGCGGATGTTCTCGTCCAGGTTCGGGGCCGGGGCGATTTCCACGACTTTTTGGTGGCGGCGCTGCAGGGAGCAGTCGCGTTCGAAGAGGTGGATGACGTTGCCCTCGCCGTCGGCGAGGATCTGGACCTCGATGTGGCGGGGGCGCAGCACGGCCTGCTCCAGGAACATGGTCGCGTCGCCAAAGGCGGCGTCGGCTTCACGCATGGCGGCCTTGAGCGCCTCTTCCAGGTCTTCGGCCTTTTCCACGCGGCGCATGCCACGTCCGCCGCCGCCGGCCACGGCCTTGGCAAAGATCGGGTAGCCGATCTTCGCCGCGGCACCCAGCAGGTACTCCAAGTCATCGCTGGGCTCGCTCGATTCCAGGACTGGAATCCCCGCCTTGCGGGCGGCGTCAATGGCGTGGACCTTGTTTCCCGTCAGCTCCAGCACTTCGGCGGGCGGGCCCACAAAGGTGATGCCGGCTTCCTTGGCCGCCGAGGCCAGGTCGGGGTTTTCCGAGAGGAATCCGTAGCCGGGGTAGATGGCGTCGGCGCCGGCTTCCTTGGCGACGCGAATCACCTCCGCCACGTCCAGGTAAGCTCGCACGGGGTGGCCTTCTTCGCCGATCAGGTACGCTTCATCGGCCTTTTGGCGGTGGATGGAGGTGCGGTCCTCATAGGGGTACACCGCAACTGTCTTTGCACCAAGCTCGTAGCTGGCACGGAATGCCCGGATCGCGATTTCGCCGCGGTTGGCAACCAGAATTTTCGAAAACATCCCACTCCTGTGTGAACGATGGTCTGGTGGGACATGCTTTGGCGCCTGATTCAAGGCCCCCATGCGGTGTCCCACTGTCGAAGGCGGCGGCGGACGAGGTTACGCCCGGCACCGGCCTGTTGTGTAGAAGTTGTAAAACATCTGTCGTTCAGGAAACTGCGCCGGGCCCATCCCGGCGTTGATTCCACCCCTGTGTCACGACCCTGCGTCACGACACAAAGTTGTGTCAGTTTCCCCCCGCACGGCAACACCGGGCAAATCCTGTGGCGCAGCTCACTGCTGACAGCGTAACAAACCCGCTGTTCGCCAGTGAACCAACAAACGGCCGAGCGTTGGGA
Organism: Specibacter sp. AOP5-B1-6; assembly: GCF_052376555.1. Classification (NCBI taxonomy): domain Bacteria; kingdom Bacillati; phylum Actinomycetota; class Actinomycetes; order Micrococcales; family Micrococcaceae; genus Specibacter; species Specibacter sp. AOP5-B1-6. Next base: position 54,149 of record NZ_JBQSVT010000015.1, on the reverse strand, counting down.
TCAAAAGACCTTGGCCAGCTCCTCGACGGATGGGCAGGAACACACCGGGTTCCGGTCGCCGCACGCCTGGTCGATGCGGCGGACCAAGGGCCAGTATTTGGCACGGGGGTCCACCCCTCTGCCGGGAAGGCTGCCTCATTCGCGGGTGTGCGGGTGCTCCCACGCCAAGGCGATGGACTGCGCCGCGGGCGGGGCACGCCAAACCGCTGCGAGGCGCCTACCGGGGGCGATGTCACGGATCAGTCCCGAGTCGCCCGGGTACTGCAGCAGCACACCAAAGAAGTCCACGTCGGGGAGCCCGGCGCCAAAGTCATGCGCGAGGACCGGGATGCCCGTCGCCTTGGCGCGGGTATGCACCACGGCCAGCGTTTGGGGGAAGGTGTCACCGTCAACCAGCAGGACGGCGTCGTCCGCTGCAGAACGTTTGGTGCGGCGCATCAAGGCAACCGCTTCAGCCGCGGCGATGGCCTCATCGAGCGTGGACGCGTTGGCGGTGGCCATGCCTGTCAGGCAGCCAACCACTGTCTGGAAATTCAGCAGCGCCTCGAGCCGGCCCTGGGAAATTTTGGGCTGGCAGGGCCTGTAGGCGGTGTACGAAGCCGGGCATTCCCGGCACGTTGCGTTGCATCACACCAGGGGTTTGGGTGCCGAAGCAGCCCTGGCCGACAAAGGACTTGTTGACAGTGCTTTTGCCTGCCAGCGCCTTCAACTCGGCCAACACTGCCTCCTCCGACACGGCGGCCGGCAAAGTCATCGGCGCCGTCGTGTAGACGGATTTGGGCAGCGCGGCCATGGAAAGCTCCTCCAAAGAAGCAAATCCAAGGGCACTCAACATATGATGAATGTGGGGCTGCGAAGTAACCCCAATGTGACGGTCGCGAAAAACGCCCGACACACGGTTGTTGGTGTTCTGGCGCCCGGGCAAATTTACTGGGGTGTTTGCCAATGGGTTCACCAAGTCGCGAACGTTCCACGGCTAGTGTAAGTGGCAGAGCTATTCGCAGCAGCACATGATTGGGTAAGCAACGCAAAGGGTAATGGTTCATCCGTGCAAGTAGTGAGTATCAGCAGCCTCAAGGGCGGCGTAGGCAAGACGTCAGTGACGCTCGGCCTCGCCTCGGCAGCCTTGGCCGCCGGCATCCCCACCCTGGTGATCGATCTCGATCCCCACGCCGACGCCACGACAGGCCTGGGCGTTGCAGCCCGCGGGCAGCTGGATATTGGCCAGCTCATCAAGAATGCCCGCAAGGCCGATTTGGCCGCGAACATTGTGCAAAGCGGCTGGCTTGCCGCGCACAGGAACGACGACGGGTCCACGCCGACGCTTGACGTCGCCATGGGCTCTGCGTTCAGCGGCGTCTACGACCGGCCCGACCTGGGCAAGCGCGATCTGCGGCGCCTGGCCACGATCCTGGCCAACGCCGACCGCGACGGCAACGCACCATACCAGCTGGTGTTGATCGACTGCCCGCCGTCGCTGAACGGCCTGACCCGCATGGCTTGGACCGCCAGCAGCCGCGTGCTGCTCGTGGCCGAGCCCGGCCTGTTCTCGGTGGCCGGCACGCAGCGGACCTTGCGTGCCATTGAGCTGTTCCGGACCGAATTTGCCCCGGCCCTGGTCCCTGCCGGCATCGTGGCCAACAGGGTGCGCACCGGCTCCAACGAGCACGCGTACCGCCTGTCGGAGATGAAAACCATGTTTGGCGAGCTGCTGCTCTCCCCCACCATTCCCGAGCAGGCCAACTGGCAGCAGATCCAGGGTGCGGCCCATCCTGTGCACCAGTGGCCCGGCGACTCGGCCAAGAACGCCTCCGCACTTTTTGACAGGCTGTTGGACTCGGTGCTGACCCAAGGCGCCACCCGCAGCCGCCTGTACCGCGGCTGACCTTCCCGCTTCTCAAACCCCACCCACCAACTGGCCCGCGGAAGTGGTTGCTGAAACAGCCACTTCTGGTTGATTTGGCAACCACTTCTGCGGGCTACTTTGGAAGGGGGCGCCAACCGCGCCGGTGCAGGGCGTCCCGGATCTTTCGGATGGCAGCTTTCGCGTCATCACGCATATGTTCCTTGCCAATTCGCACCTCAAGCCAGCCCACTTCCTCAAAGTCCTCTTGCCGCCGAATGTCGCTCCCGACTTGTTCAGCCTCAGAGTGCGTGGCACCGTCGTATTGCACCGCCACACAGTACTCCAGGAACTGCGCGTCGGGAGTGCGGGACTTCCCATGCATCAGCTTCACGGGTGCGCTGACGAGCGGTTCGGGCAGACCAGCCCTGTCCATGGCCAGCCGAAGCCTCGTCTCCGGGGCGGAGTCCGAGCCAACACGCGCCAACGCCAAAGCCTGCCGGGCCTTTTGAATGCCTGGCGTGCCTTTGTGCCGCTCCAGCATGGACAACAGGCCCTGGGGCGTTGTATACGGTTCTGACCGGCCCTCAAACTCCGGACGAGGAATGCGCAGGAGATGGCCGGCCACCACCACCAGCTCCTCGACGGTCATTCGTCTGGCACAGTCGAGCCACGTCCGCACGCGAGTGGTGATCCACAGCCCGTCAAGACACGTGACCTCGTCATCGCGGAATTTCGTCGTGTGGCCAACCACCCCCAACCTGCGGGGCTCGTCGTGCGGTGCCTGACGAGAAATATGGATGCGCGGCGCTTCGCCCTGCGGCAGGAATCCAGGAAACCCCCAAATACAGAAGGCTGTTGCGTGCGAGGCCGCCGAATATCCTGTGACCTGTGTGTATGGACGCGTTAGCAGCACCAACGGCACGTCCCCAGTGGCAAAGGCAAGGATGCCTCGGCTGAGTGAAATAACTTCAGCATGCCGCAATTGCCCCCTGGTCACACCCAGCTCGGCAGCCTCCTCCGATGTGAAGGGGGCCGAGGTGAGCGCAACTGGCAAATCCACTGATTCGTCCATGAATGAATCATGGCAACTGCCGCCCGAAAGCGTTTAAGTTATCCACACCCCCACCGCATTTAAACATGTGATGTCTCAAGACACCGGTGACAGTTCTGTACCAGAACATCGGTAGCACTCGGTGTCTCAAGACATCGGTAACACTTACCCCATTTCCGGCTGGTTCTGGAACTTCGCCGTGGCATGCTTCAAGCTCAGATACGTGACGCCGTCTGGGAACGGATAATCGTATTTGGTGATCAATTCACCGTCCATCGAGATCACCATCAACTCCGCCTGATCCCAGATGACCGTCACCATGGTGCTGCGTAGCAGTTTGCCTAAATAGAGCTCCACGCCAGCAACCCGCAGGCACCTGTTCTTATTGACCCGCATCAGCTGACTGCCCGTCGTCTCCATGTGCTCGGTCCGCAGCGTGGCGCTGAGCTTGGCCGGCTCCGGGATTGAACCGTCCTGCGGCGTTGGCGATTGCTCTTCACCCGGTTGTTCGGCCAGGACAGCTTCGCCGACGCTCGGAGGTGGCGTGGTACTGTGCTTCACCCATTCCCCAGGCGCGAGGGGCTCAGCGACCGGCGTGGCATCCCACGCCTCCTGCGGTGTCATCCGATCCTCCAAGGACTGATGACCGCGCTGTGTGTTGTAGGCCTGGTCAAAGACCTCAACCTGCGCCTGCAATTCGGCTAGGTCCTTGGCGAATTGTTGTTTCTTCAGCCACTTGAACAACGTCGAATGAAACCGCTCGTTCTTCCCCTGAGTCGTGGGCTTATATGGCTTGCCGGTAATCGTGGCAACGCCGAGACTGTTGGCGTACGCGACCAGTTCGCTGGTCACGCCCCGACGGATCGGGTTCAAGGCCTCACCATTGTCGCTGAGCAAGCGCTGTGGTATCCCGCGGGCGGTGACGCCCATGCGGAAGACCTTCACCGCATCCGGACCGTTCTCCGTCCTTGTAACTAAAGAGGCCACGGCCAGGCGGGAATGGTCATCGAGTAGCTGGAAGATTACGCATTTGCGGCCGCCTTCCAACACATATTCGGTAGCATCGAGCTGCCAGCAGGCGTTGGGCATCGGGTAGCGGAAGGATCGGTAGGAGGAGCGGGGGCGCTTCTGCGGGGCCGGGGTGACTAGGCCGCGTTCGCTGAAGATCCTGGCTAGGGACGCAATCGAGGGGGTTTGCATGCCAAGCTTGCGCATCTGGTCGTGCACGCTGATCGGCCCGTGGTCCCAGCCTGCGTCTTCCATGGACTTGCGCATGGCGACGGCTTGGTCTTTGAGGGTTTCGCTGGTCGCGTTGGGCGAGGTTTTCGGGCGGCGGGAACGGGGTTCGAGTGCGGCTGCTTGTCCTTCGGTGCGGGCTCGTTTGAGTATTTCGTAGAACGTTTTGCGGCTGATGTGGTGCTCGGTGCAAAACGCGGTGACAGCTCCTCTGGGTGCGTCTTCTGGCCATCGGGCGATGGCCAGGCGTATCGTCGGTTCAACTGGATCATTTTTCACACAATCCAGTTCAGCAGCCCGCCGCTGGCCCTCGTGCCAGCGGCGGGCTGCGTGCTTACCGAGGTTAAAAGATGGGGAGAAGTGTCACCACCAAGGACCACAGTTGTGTCACCGATGTCGTGAGGCAGAACTGTTACCGATGTCCTGCGAGATAACACACCGCATTTAAACAAGTGACCCGCAGTTGTGGTTGTAAAACACGGCAAATTCGCGTGTTTTACAACCACAGCTGCGGGTCACTTGGAAGAGAAGGGAGGCTAGGAGATTTTGCGGGCCTCGCGGCGCTTGCTGAGCTCGTCCCCCGGGAAAGTCTGCACGGCTGCGTGCTCGCTGGGCAGCGCGGCCAGGCTGCCTTCCACCTCACGCCAGACACGGCCCACGGCGATCCCGAACACGCCCTGCCCGCCCTGAACCAGGTCGATGACTTCATCGGCCGAGGTGCATTCGTAGACCGATGCCCCGTCGCTCATCAAGGTGATTTGTGCCAAGTCCTCCACGCCACGCTCGCGCAGGTGTTCCACGGCGGTGCGGATCTGCTGCAGCGACACACCCGTGTCCAGCAGGCGCTTCACAACCTTGAGAACCAAAATGTCGCGGAAACCATAAAGACGCTGCGAACCGGAGCCGGCCGCACCGCGGACGGCGGGTTCCACCAGGCCGGTGCGGGCCCAGTAATCCAGTTGGCGGTAGGTGATGCCGGCGGCCTTGCAGGCAGTGGGCCCGCGGTAGCCGGCGTGTTCGTCCAGGACAGGCAAATCCTCAGTGAACAGCAAGCCCTGCGACCCTGACCTCATGGCCGTGCTGGGGACAGCAGTGCTCGGGACAACGGCTGCCGTCAGCTCGCCGGCGTCACTCTTGGCACTCACGTGGATCCTCCTGTTCACAGTCCCCCTGAACGGTTGTCTTGCCTGCACACTGGTCAGGCACAGCACATCGAGGGTGAGCTGTAGGGGCTCTAACCTCCAGTGTGCCCGTGCCGGCCGAAGCTTGCAATGGGGAACTCGATACTTCGACGTTAGAGGGGTGTGGGACCAAGGTCAAAGACGTCTGCACAACTATTTAACCGTGTCGAAAGTTTCAGCCTCAGCTTTAACCTTAGACATGGACGCGAAACACTGAAAACAAGCCGATTACTTGTCAAAATCCTCGGGTTCAACGTCATTGAGGAATTCCCGAAATTGACGAACCTCACGTTCCTTGGCCTCATCGTCGTCGGCAACGGCCTGCTCGTTGCCGTCCTCGTCATGGCCGCCGATCACTACCCCGGCCTCCTCCACGAGACTTTCCGCAGCCCAGATCGGGCATTCAGCACGCTGGGCAATGGCGATGGCGTCCGAAGCCCGGGAGCCGATGGTGGTTCCGTTGTCAAAGAGCAGTTCGGCATAAAAGACGCCTTCTTCGACCTTGGTCAGGTTCACCCGCACAATCCTGTGGCCCAGGGCCAGGACGACGCCGCAGAGCAGATCGTGGGTCAGCGGACGCGGAGGCACCACGCCTTGTTCGGCCAGGGCAATGGCCGTGGCCTCGGCAGCCCCGATCCAGATGGGGATGTGGCGCTCCCCCAGCAGCTCGCGCAGCAATACGAGCGGCTGGTTGGATGGCATCTCAATGCGGACGCCAACAATCTTGACCTCGATCACGAGGTTTCCATTTCAGCGATGCGCGCCTGCACCAATGCGCTGTGCAGGCCAAGGCACAGTTCGGCGATTTCGCGTGCAGCTTCGGCGGCACGCATGGCGGACGTGCTGTCCTTGCGGGAGGATACCGGGCCGACGGCCCGTTCAACCAATCCGAATTCCCTGTCGGCGGCGGCCTGGAACGGCCGCAGGTGCCGCGGTTCCAGTCCGTGGGCGGCCAGCGCGGTGCAGGCCTGCGCAACCTTCAGGGCGTGGTCGTCAAAGGTGCCGTCGCGAAGCTCAATCAGCCCATAGCTGAGCATTGTCTCGTAGAGTTCGGAGCCCGCAGCCGATTCCGTGCGCAGCTGTTCGGGTGTCAGCCGTCGCGACCGGCTCTTGAGTTCCTTGGCGAGGTCCTCGGAGACCATCCGTGGCGCAATCGACACACCAGCGGGCAGGTTTTGCGGCGTGAGGCCCTGGTCAATGGCGTCAAGATATTCGCGGATCACCTTCAGCGGCAGGTAATGGTCCCGTTGGAGGGCCAGCACAAACCGCAGGCGTTCGACGTCGGGCTCCCGAAACTGGCGATACCCGGCAGGCGTGCGTTGCGGGGTGATCAGTCCCTTTTCTTCGTAAAAACGGATTTTCGACGCCGTCACTGACGGGAAGTCCGCACACAAAAGTGCCAGGACTTCGCCAATGTTCAGGACGGGAGTGGCGGCCGGCCGCCGGTTGGTGGTTTGAACGTCCACCAGCCGGCGCCCGGCGCCCGGGCTCACACTCACCACAGCGCCCTAGGAATCCGCAGCCGAGTCGTTACCGCTGGTTTCACTGGCATTCGTTTCATTGGCACTGAAGTAGTAGGTCAGGCGGAACTTGCCGATCTGCACCTCATTGCCTGTGCGCAGGCGCACTGCATCGACCCGGTCCCCGTTGACGTAGGTGCCGTTGAGGCTCCCTGCATCAATGACCTCAAAGCCGCCGTCGTACTTCATGAAGTTCACGTGCCTGCGCGACACTGTCACGTCATCCAGGAAGATGTCCGCGTCAGGGTGGCGTCCGGCCGTTGTGACCTCACTGTCAAGCAGGAACCTTGCACCTGCATTCGGCCCCACATGGGCGATGAGCAGCGCTGAACCCGCGGGAAGCGAGTTCACGGCGCCTTGCTCATCGCTCGCCAGAACCGGAACCGTCGAGGGTCCGGCCTGGACGGGAGGGAGCTGAATCGAGGTGGTATCTGTTGCACCGGGCTGATCCTGGGCGTTCGCCTGATCATTCACCCCGGCGTCGTTACCCCTGTCAACCATTGGTACTCCTCCTTGCTGAAAAGAATTGCGCGGAACCCTGTTGGGCCCCGGTATTAACAAAGTACGGTCATTCGCTCGAAAAAGTCTGGGTGCGGACCGGTGCTCATGATTGCACTTGCTGCTGCGCCGGTCCTGCGCCAAACGTTTCCTAGCTACTAGCCTACCTTTTCCTGGTAGTCGGCTGCGCTGAGCAACGTCCCATAGCTGGCGGCATCGGCGAGGGTGATTTCCACCAACCAGCCGGCCCCGTACGGATCCGTGTTGATGAGCGCCGGATCGGCGTCCAGTGCCTCGTTGCGGGCCGTGACAGTACCGGTCAGGGGAGCATAAATGTCGCTGACACTCTTGGTTGATTCAACTTCGCCCACCACAGTGTTTGCCGTGACTTCGGTGCCAAGTTCGGGCACCTGAACGTAGACGACGTCACCCAGGGCATCCTGAGCAAAATCGGTGATGCCAACGCGCACCACGCCATCGGCGGTGGGTGCCAGGATCCACTCGTGTTCTGCTGTGTAGGACAGGTCTGTGGGAATGTTGCTCATATTGCGCGCCTTTCGGGGTTCAATCGCTGCCGCTCGAAGAAAAAGTGAAGTCTAAAGTAAAACACAAACTCAGTCGGTGGCAGATTCATGCCATAAACCACACCCAGTCTTTAGTGTGACGGCGTTGTTTACAAGTCGAAGGTACTTTCTAGGATATTTCGCCGGAATTTCGCCCCGCCTGCCCCCGACTCTGACATGATTCAACTATGACTGATTCAGCAACGCCCGCACCCCGCGACGGCCGGCGCAGCCCCGGCGCACAGGAGCATGGGCAGGAGCATGGGACCGAAACGGCACAGGCAGGCAGCGGAGCCAAGGCAAAAATGCCGGTGTGGCTTTTCCGCACCATCCTCGGCGTGGCAGCGGCCATCGCACTAGTCGTCGCCTATCTCATCGCTTCCGTGACCGTGCCGCTGATATGGGCCGACTCCATCAGTGACCAGATCGGCGGTCAGCTGGGCAACAGCATTCCGCTGGGCATGTTCTATGGATTCGTGTTCTCGTTCGTGCCGGTCACCGTCGCGTGGCAGGCGCATCGCCGCGGCCTCAACAAGTGGGTCCGGGTTTCACTCGTGGTGTTGGGATTGCTGCTGACCATCCCCAACCTGCTCACCCTGGCTGTCCTCTTCGGCGGCACCCAAACTGCGGCCGACGCGCGGTCAAAATGGGCCAACGGAGCCAACTGGTTCGGCACCTGGAGCCAGATTTTCATGGTCGTCGGCGTGGTGTGCGCAGTCGCCCTGATCGTGCTGGGGCGCATGTGGCTGCGCCGTGGCAGGAAGATCCGGGAGATCAAGGCCGCCGAGAAGCTCGTGCGCGAGGACAAGCTGGCCCGGTCGCTCGCCAGCAAGGAAGCTGCCAAGGAGGCTGAAAAACAGGCCCGGATCGATGCCCGCGCGGCCGAGAAGGCCGCCAAGGAAACCGCGCGCACCCACCGCCGTCAGCCTGCGTCTGCCCCCGACCAGCCCGCGCCTGCCCCCGGAGGAGCGTCCCTGGACAAACCTGTCGCGGAAAAACCGGTCCCAGGCAAGCCGGTCCACAACGAACCGGCGACGGACGGCCCCGCGACGCCCGGCGACACTCCGCCGGCCTAGCCGCCAAGGATGAACCAGCACCAGCCGTGCGTGCTCGCCGGCGTCTTCCCCGGCCAGTCCCCCGCCGTCGTTGAAGAAGCCGCCCGGCTCGCAGCTGCCATGCGCCGGCCGCTCATCTGCGCCTACGCCAACCCCGCCCGCTACCCCGTCTCCGAGGCTGCGGACGGGGCCATAACCTCGGCCCCTGTCGACCCTGATTTCATGGACGACGCCGGAGCCTCCTTCCCCGCTCTGCTCGCCGACACGCTGGAACAGCAGCTGAATGCCATGGAGCTGCCTGCCGAGGATCTTCAGTGGCGCTTGTTGCTGCTGGCCGGCGAGCCAGCCCAGGCCCTGGCCCGTTGTGCCGACACCCTGGGGGCGCACATGATTGTGGTGGGCACCCACGGTGACAGCCACACATCCCTGCGCGAGCTCGTGCACCGCTCGGTGGCGGTCCAGCTTTCCCGCAAACAACACCGCCCTGTCCTGGTCGTTCCCACCCATCACTGCCAGCTGGGTCAGGTCCGCCTGTGACACGGCAGTACCTGCACGTCCAGTCACTGTCCCTGGTGGCCCTGGGCGGCGCTTTGGGTGCGGCCACCCGTGAGGCGCTGGTCCTGGCCGTGCCCGACGCCGGTCCCCTGCCTGCGGCCATCATCGTGGCCAACATTGCCGGCGCGTTCCTGCTGGGACTGCTCTACGCGACACTGAACCGCCGGGATGCGCTGGACAACAGGCCATCCGGCACGGCCCTGCCGCGCAGCCGCCGGCTGCGGTTGCTGCTGGGAACCGGCTTTTGTGGCGGCTTCACCACGTACAGCACACTTGCCGTGGGGATGCTCCTGCTGGCCGGAACGGGCACATCGGACGCGGGTTCTGCGGCCGCCGGATCTGCGGACCTGGCCTGGGCCGCGGCTTACGGACTTGGCACAGTACTGGCAGGTGCGCTTGCCACGTGGGCGGGGATAGCCCTCGGAACAGGTTCCCGGGCCGCCGTCGAACTCCGCACGGATCTTCCGGAAACCACGCAGCGGGGAGGGCAGCAGCCGTGACGCCGCTGGTCTTTGCAGCCCTCGCCGTGGCCGGCGGGCTCGGTGCCGCCGCACGGTTTGCGCTCGACGGGGTCATGGGCAGCCGCTGGCGGACAATCTTTCCGTGGGCCACCTTCACCATCAACATTTCAGGTTCACTGGCCCTCGGCCTGCTGACCGCCCTGGCAGCCGGCCACCTGCTCCCCCCGGAATGGGCGCTCATCCTGGGCACAGGGTTTTTGGGCGGTTACACCACGTTCAGCACCACCAGCTACGAAACGGTCCGGCTGATGGGCGAAAAACGCTACCTCGCATCGCTGGCCAACGCCCTGGGAACACTGGCCGCCAGCGCCTGCGCCGCAGCACTGGGCTACTGGGCGGGCACCCTCTTCTAAGGTTGGTTTGCCCCGTCAGTCCCGGCGTCCCAGCTCATCCGCAGCAAGCGGTGGGGCGAGCCGTGGGCGTCAGTCTCCGCACGTCCCGCCGGAGTGAAACCGCGCCGAATGTAAAAGATCGCGGCCCGCGGATTTTGTTCGTTGACTTCAAGGTGCAGGCGGGGAAACTGATCCTGGGCCCAGCCGAGAAGCTTGCTGCCAACGCCCGTCGACCGTACCTCGTCAGCCACAAAGAGCATGGCCACCTGGTCCTTGTCCAGGCCGATGAAGCCCAGTATGCAGCCATTGCGTTCAGCCACGTGAATCCTGAGGCGCGGCAAATGCTCATCCCTGATCAGCGGTTCGAGCCTGTCAATGGCATCGAGGGACAGGAAGTGGTGGGTGGCTTCGACGGAATCGCGCCAGACATTGGTGAGCTCCTCAATGTCCTCGGGGCAGCAACCTTCCCGCAGGATGACAGCTGCGCGCGCATTCACGATACCCCCGTTTCCACCCCGGAAAGGCTGGCTGGCAGATGCAGGCTCCTTCGGCAGCGGGCACCTCCCAGCCTACCGGTGGACTGCCGCCAGCCACAGGCAAGTAATCGAAACGTTACTGCCGGCCCCGCCCGGCTGCGCCTGCAAGACCTTGAATGCACGACGGCGGATGGCCCACTTTGGTGGGCCGTCCGGGGAATCCGGGAGCTGCGGTCCTGGAAGCGGCCAATAACTGGGTTAGCGCGCAGCGAACGGTTCCGCTTAAACTAAGACGACCCGCAGAGCATCGGCGAGATACTCGTACGGGCCTAACCGCCGCTAACTCTGAGAAGAGCGCCTTGGCTAGGAAAAACAATACCTGCCCACGGCCCCAACTGTTGCATCAAACAGCGTTGATGAGCCGCAGTTCACATTGCGGCACGCTATTCACTGTGGGGCACGATCCAGCCGGACGGCCACCGCCCGTCCAGTGACGGCGCCCGTTTGCAGCGCCCCGGGCCAGTCAGCCACCAGGACCAGCAGGGTGTTGGCGTCCTCGCCGCCCACGGCGCAGGAAAAGCAGCCTTGTTCCAGTTCGATGGTATGCAGCACTTCACCGCCGCGGGCCACCAGGACACAGCATTTTCGGGGCACGTCCGCGTACCAGATGCCACCGTCGCCGAGGCAAATTCCGTCCGGGGCGCTCCCCGGCACGGCCGCCCACGCATGCCGGTTGGCCAGTGAGCCGTCGGCCAATATATCGAAAGCCGTCAGACACCCTGCGTTTGACTCGGCAACCACCAAGGTGCCGCCGTCGTCCGTGACCACCATTCCGTTCGGGAAGGCGAGGTGCTCCGCAACCACTGTTGCGCCGCCGTCGGCCTTGACCAGGGCAATGAGCCCCGACACCTGCGCCGGGCCGGGGTACGCGTAGCCGATGCAGTTGACGTACGCCTGCTCGCCGCGGGTGGCAATCTCATTCCACGGCGTCTCGGAGAGCTCGCTCAGCGTGGCGCGGCGGGCAAAGGTGCCGGCCGGGGTGAGCGTCAGCAATTCACCGGCGGCACCGGACACAACCAGCAACTCCCCGTCGGGCAGCCAGTCAAAGGTGATCGGGAAGGACGGCACGGCAAAACTTTGATGCTCGGTCCCGTCCGGGTCGATGGCGTGAATGAGGCGGGCGTTCCAGTCCGCGAACCAAAAACGCCCCCCGTGCCACCGAGCGGACTCTCCCATGCCAATCCCTGCCGCAATGACCTGCTGGTTTTCCATGGTTCTCCTCCACCGTGCCTTTGGATGTGGAACAGTGCCAGTTTAAGCGTCACCGGGACGCCGGGGAAAGTACGATTTTCTCGCTCCCGGCAGCGGCCCCGGGCCTCTCGCGCCCACCCGGTTGGCCCGGCCTGCGGGGTCGCACCGCGCCGCCGCGGAAGTCTGCCTGCAACGGCGGCAACAGGCCACCCAGCCCCTGTGACCTGCGCGACATTACTGGTTAGTAACAAATTTCCGGCATAAACACGTTTGGTCAAGGTACGCTGGCGATTATGAGCCAATACCAGCCTCCAATTGCAGACATCGCCTTCGCACTTGAGCATGTTGTGGGATACCCGGACATCGCCAATCTGCCAGGTTTCGAACACGCAGACCTCGACACCGTCGTCGAACTCCTTGAACAGTGCGGTGAGTTCATGGCAGAGGCCGTGGCACCCCTGAACCAACAGGGTGACACCCAAGGTTCCCAGCTCCAGCTCGACGGCACAGTCAAGACACCGGACGGCTTCAAGGAGGCCTACCAACAGTACGTCGACGCCGGATGGGGCTCCGTGCCGCTGCCGGAGGAATACGGCGGCGGCGGGTTCCCCCGCACCATCGGTCTGGCCATCCAGGAAATGTTCAACAGTGCGAACCTGGCCTTCTCGCTGTGCCCGCTGCTGACCCAGGGCGCCATCGACGCGCTCCTGCACTACGGCGACGACGCCATGAAGAACCGCTACCTGCCCAAGATGGTCAGCGGCGAGTGGACGGGCACCATGAACCTGACCGAGCCGCAGGCCGGCTCCGATGTTGGCGCCCTGACCACCAAGGCCGTCAAGAACGACGACGGCAGCTACGCCATCACGGGCCAGAAGATCTTCATCACCTACGGCGACCACGACATGGCCGAGCAGATCGTCCACCTGGTTCTGGCCCGCACACCGGGCGCCCCGACGGGCACCCGCGGCATCTCCTGCTTCATCGTCCCGAAGTTCCACATCAACGACGACGAGTCGCTGGGCGAACGCAACGGGGTGCAAACCGTCTCACTGGAACACAAGATGGGCATCCACGCCTCCCCCACGTGCGTGCTGTCCTACGAGAACGCCACGGGGTACCTGATCGGCGAAGAGAACAAGGGCATGCGCATCATGTTCGTCATGATGAACGCCGCACGCCTGGGCGTCGGCGCGCAGGGCTTGGCCGTCGCAGAGCGCGCCTACCAGCAGTCGCTGGAGTACGCCCAGCAGCGTCAGCAGGGCCTGGCCATCGGTGCCACCGGCACCAGCTCGGCCATTATCGAGTTCCCTGACGTGCGCCGCATGCTCATGACCCAGCGCGCAAGTATTGCCGCCCTGCGCTACCTGATGCTGCTGGATGCAAGCTATGTGGACCACAGCACCAACGACCCGGACCCGGCCGTCCGGGCCAGGGCAGACGAGATCGTCGGCCTCCTGACACCCATATGCAAGTCATTCGGCACCGACTTGGGCAATGAGCTCACCTCGCTTGCCCTGCAGATCCAAGGCGGCATGGGCTTCATTGAGGAAACCGGTGCGGCCCAGCATGTGCGCGACGTTCGCATCGCCGCGATCTACGAAGGCACCAACGGCATCCAGGCGGCAGACCTCGTGGGGCGCAAGCTGGGCGTCCGGGGCGGCGCCTCCGTTCTGGAATTCCTGGCCACCATGCGAGAAATCGATACCGACCTGGCTGCGGCAGGTGCCGACTTCGCGGGGATCCGTGAGGAGCTGGACCGCCAGTTCGCGGCGCTGGAAACTGCCACGCACTGGATGCTCCGCACGGGCCAGGGCGACCCCAACTCTGTTCTGGCAGGTTCCACCCCGTACCTGCGCATGTGGGGGCTGTGCACGAGCGCCTGGATGCTGGCCCGGGCGGCCGTAGCCGCCGCCAAAACCGATGATGCACGGCTGGCCAACGAGCAGCTGGTGCTGGCCCGCTTCTACGCCCAGCAGCTACTGCCAGCGTGCGCCAGCCTGTTGGGCGCGGCCACGGCGGGTGCCGAAGACCTGTTTGCCCTGGACGCGAACAGCCTCGCAGGCACCGGCCACAAGGTCAGGAGCTAGGAGCGGACCCGCCAGCGGCTGCGGCACGTTCCGCACCGCCGGCGGGCGCCACGGGCTGACGCAGGATGGTTTTGAGCTTCTCCGGGGCCGATCGCCTCGGATCGCTGAGGTAGATCTCGTGGTGCCTGCCATTGAACCGAAGGTTGTGTGCGGGCATGAACTCCCGGTGCAGCCGGGCCAGGACGGGTCCTTCGTCGTCGTAGGGGCCACGGTGAAGGATTTGGACGCAGAATCCTTCCTGCAGTTCCGCGACACGCAGGCGTGCCAGCCCGGGCAGCTCCTTTTTCGCGGCGAGAAGCTCTGCTGTCTCCGCCACCTGCTCGGAGGTAATCCATTCCGGTTGGCTGATCATCATGGTCCAGTCCCAGCTGGCTTTGTCCCGAGCTGCTCCGTCCGCGGCGGTAAAGATGGCCATGTTCTCCGCCCACCACAGTCCCTCCAAGGGTGCGACAACATAGTCCCGGCCCCTTTCCTTCTTGCTGCGGAATTTCAGCGCATAGGATGTGGCGTACAACGACTCCAAGGCTTCGGTGTACTCGGTTGAAGCGTTGGGATCGCCGTGGCCGTCAATGGCAAGGTAGCGAAAAGCGGGCACCTCCACCAGGGAGAAGTCCTTGGAACCCGGTGCATAGAGCGCTTTGTGGGACTTTTTAACATCGTATTTTTCCATTGCTTCTTCCTCTTGGGCAGGCCTGTTTGGGCCGCCCAGCCGTTTCCGCCCAGCCGTTTCCGCCCAGTGTAGGTTGATGCCAGTTGCGGCGCCGCAACGGCACGCCACACCAGATCACACCAAGGAGTCCAGTGTCCCCTGAATTGAACTTGTCCGAACGGCAGGCCCGCCCGCTGTGGTGGGGATTCGTCCCGTACGTGATTGTCTCCTTGGTTCACGTTGCCGCCCGCTTCGCCAATAACGGCGCACTGGCCGACCCCACAAAGCTCCTCCTCATGCCCGCCTTGATATTGGCCGCGGTCTGGGGCCTGCGCCGGCTCGGCAGCCGATCGCTGCTGTGGCTGCTGCTGGCCGCGCTGTTCTTCTCATGGCTGGGCGACGGTGCCGGCACGTTTTTCCCGTTCGCCCCGACACTGCCCCTAATGCTGCTGTGCTTCGGCATTGCCCACCTTTGCTACATGCGCCTGTTTTGGCGCCACTTGGCCCGACGGCCACTGCCGTGGTGGGCGCTGATTTTTGCGGTTTGGTGGGTGGTGCTGCTGGCCTTCATGTGGCCCCGGGCGGGAGGGCTGGCCCCCGCCGTCGCTGTTTACGGCCTGGTGCTGGGCGGAACTGCGGCGCTGTCTGCCCGCTGCCATCCAGTCATCCTATGGGGAGGCGTTTTCTTCCTGGCCTCGGACACCATACTGGCGTTCAGGATCTTTGCCCTTGAACTGATGCCTGGCTGGACCAGCGGCATGGTCATGCTGACCTACACGGTGGGACAGGGGCTTATTGTTGCCGGCGCGCACCGCAGCGGCAAACGGGCCATGCATGAGGAGAAACTTCCCAGCTGAACAAGGCAAACCCTGCGGGGTTGTCAGTCACCGTGAGCCACTTCGCGCAACCCCCGGCGATGCCAAATACGATCTAACCCGCTGCAATTGTCAGGACCTCCCGCATTATGCCGTCCCGGTCCAGTCGCCAGCGCCAGCCCACGGCTGCCTGCGAGCGCAGCACCAAGCCCTTCAAGGAGCATCGCATGGCCGGCAGCCTCGTGATGCGCACGGGGTTGTTCGTGGTTCTGCTTCAAGCTCGCTGACAGCCGTCCAATCCGCCAGCCGCGGAGACGGCACAATTCCGGGGTTGCAGCGTCCGGTACAGGCCTGGCTTCGTGTTGCACCCGCACACTCCGCTGCCGGGCAGCAGCGGTTCTCCGAACTATAGTCACCTTCTTGCGGCTGCGTTGTCAGCGCCACTAGAAGCACGACGGCGGCGTGACCGGCCCATGGGGCGGGAGCATCCGCTCGTCCCGGCCCGGGCAACGCTCCCCCGGTTTCGGACCGGCTGTCCCCAAGGTACCGAGCAGCGACACTGCCCACTGGCCGGCGGGATAGTGAAGGGGTGACGCGCGGTCCACTGGAGCGGGATGCAGCCGTCGCATGCGCCCCGCCACAAGCCCGTGCCTCACCACAAGCATGCGCCTCACCAGCTTGCGCCCAGCCCTCTTGCGTCTAGCCACCCTGTGCACCGTCACAGCCTTGGCCTGCCCGCCAGTCCGCTCCCGGACCTGAAAGTTCCCAGCCTGCCGCCCATCCGATCCAGGCGATCCAATGGAACCAAGGGGTCCAGGCGACGGGCAAGCCGCGATGGGCCTGTCACCGCCGAAAATTCAGATTCGAACATTTGTTCGAATTTACCTGTGGGGGCATCCATGACCGCCCAGCTGAACCCCGCCAGCAGCTCCGCCAATCGCCACTCAGCAATTGGCGACCCGCGGATTTGCGGACCGCAACTGTCAGCGGCGTGCCCCTAATTGCAGGCCCCAGCTCTGGATTGCGTACCGCAGCTCTTAGCACGCCACCCTGTCCTCGTGGCCGGCTGCCGCATATGCCGGCTTGCCGCACGCACGCCGACCTCCCGCCGTCGGGCGACTTGCATCCGACAGCAGGCAGCTTTCTGGCGCGGATAGGCTGGTGCC
This sequence comes from Specibacter sp. AOP5-B1-6, assembly GCF_052376555.1. Classification (NCBI taxonomy): domain Bacteria; kingdom Bacillati; phylum Actinomycetota; class Actinomycetes; order Micrococcales; family Micrococcaceae; genus Specibacter; species Specibacter sp. AOP5-B1-6. The sequence continues at coordinate 37,344 of NZ_JBQSVT010000015.1, read as the reverse complement.
ATGACGACTCATGATGCCGCTGCCCGCGGGCCGGGACCCATCCGCCAGTTCACCGTTGATGCCCTGTTGTTCGACTTGGACGGGACACTGATTGATTCGACTCCCGCCACCGAGCGGGCCTGGCATCTCTGGGGCGAACAGATGGGCCTTGACGGGTTCAGTTATGGCAGCCACGGTGTTCCGGCGCAGGCGCTGGTCGACCAGCATGTTGCACCGTCACGGCGGGCAGAGGCCTTCGAGCTGATCAAGGCCCTGGAAATGGCCGACACCGAGGGTGTGGTGCGCAAGGACGGGGCGGTTGAGCTGCTTGGGTCATTGCCTGCCGGTGCGTGGACCATCGTAACCTCCTGCACGCAGGGTCTGGCCGAAACCCGGATGCGGGCCGCCGGCATCCCCGCGCCAGCCGAGATGGTCACGGCTGACCAGGTCAGCGATGGCAAGCCGCACCCGGAACCGTTCCTGCTCGGTGCCAGCCGGCTCGGAGCGGACATCCGGCGCTGCCTTGTTGTCGAAGACGCACCGGCAGGCTTGGCGTCGGGGCGCGCCGCCGGCGCCGTGACGCTTGCCGTGGCGGGCACAAGCGCTGCCCACGCCCTCGACGCCGACCATGTGGTCCACAGCCTGTCCCAGGTGGCTGCGAACGTGCTCCCTGACGGGCGGATCGAGATCACCCTGCACGCCTCCTGAGACCTAGGCCGCTGCCGCGACCGATTCAATCTCGTCGGCTGCTGGTGCCGGGATGCAGCACCGCGCCGACCCGCAGTATTCCGCCAACGGCCCCGACCACCCCATTGCGGGCCAGGAATCCCCTGCGCATCATCGCGAACTGCCCCATGTGCCGGGAGAACGCCACCATGCGCTGGGTCTTGGCCCGTCGGGCACGGCCATAGGCGGCCAGCCCCTCGGGCACCGTGTCGGCCGCGGCGAGACACCGGCCCAGCGTTGTGCCGTCGACCAGGGCCTCACATGCCCCGCGGCCAAGGAACGGCCCCATGGAATGGGCCGCATCGCCAATCAACACGGTGTTGCCGTTGGCATACGCCGGAAGGCGGGGTGTTTCAAAAAGTTCGTGATGCAGGATGGAATCCTCCTCAACCAGGGCCAACACCTCGGCCGGACCGGACCGCCACGAACCAAAGATGTCCCGCAGGTGCTGCAGGTGTGGAGGAGCAAACTCCCGGTCGGCACCAACACAGGCATACCAGTTGCTCCGCTCCGGGCCGGCGGGCGTAATCCCAAACATGGCCCCCGGCGCCCACGTTTCACCGTAGCGGCTGACAGCGCCGGCCACGGTCCCGCGCCAGGCAACCGCACCAAGCGGCCGAGCCCGGCTGGCCTCGCCAAAAACGGCCACACGGGTTTGACTGTGCGTCCCGTCGGCACCCACGACGACGTCGGCCGCCCCTCCCGGGTTCTGACCCTCGGCCCCAAAGGTGATGTCCACGCCGTCGGCCAAGGCGGCGAGCAGTGCCGGCCTGGGGACCATCAGCAGGCCGTCCCCGCCGGAGGTGGCCAGAAGGGAGCGTCCACCCGGGGTCCACAGTCCGGTTTCAACACCGGGCCTTTCCACTGCGGCTGTTTCCCCGCCCTTTACTTCCCTACCCGCTTCTTTGCCATCCGCTGGTTCGTCCCTCCCGGCAACCCGTGCCGCGCTTGCCAAGACAGTGCCGGCCGCGCCGATTTCCTCGAGCGCAGCCATGGCCTCGGGCCACAAGCCCAGCGCCGTGCCGGTCGTGGGCAGTGCCGGCGCCCGTTCGCGCACGGACACGCCCCACCCGTGCAGGGCCAGGGCCCGGGCCGCGGCGAGTCCGCTGATTCCGCCGCCAATGATGTCAGCTCGTGCTTTCATGCCATCGAGCCTACGCCTGGAAACCGCTCCGAGGGAGGCCCCTGCAGTCGCCGGAGACCGTGAAGGTGGGCAGTCCACGGCCGGAAGCGAATGACCGAAACCGCCACGGGCAACAAAAAACCGCTCAAACTCCGGGTATTCCCAGTGTTTGAGCGGTTTTTGTTCGGTCGGGCTGACAAGATTTGAACTTGCGACCCCTTGACCCCCAGTCAAGTGCGCTACCAAGCTGCGCTACAGCCCGAAAGTTCAGCGATTGGAAGGTATCTCCCGTGGCTGAACCACCTGAAGAAGCTTACCCCATATTTTTCCGGGGCAGGACCAAAACAAGCCGAACTGTGAGCCAAGTTACTTCTTGCGGCTCCGCTTTTCACGCACGCGCATGGCCACTTCGATGGGCGTTCCCTCGAAGCCAAATGTTTCACGCAGGCGGCGGGTGATGAAGCGCCGGTATCCCGGGTCGAGGAAGCCCGTGGTGAACAGGACAAACTTCGGCGGGCGGCTTGACGCCTGGGTGCCGAACAAGATGCGCGGCTGCTTGCCACCGCGGACGGGGTGGGGGTGTTCCGAGACCAATTCGCCCAGGAACGCGTTGAGGCGTCCCGTGGGGATGCGGCGGTCCCAGTTCTCCAGCGCCAGGTCCAGGGCGGGAACGAGCTTGTCCTTGTGCCAGCCGGTCTTGGCCGAAATGTTCACGCGGGGTGCCCATACGACGTGGGCCAGGTCCTGGTCAATTTCGCGTTCCAGGTACTTGCGGCGCTCGTCGTCCATCAAGTCCCACTTGTTGAACGCCAACACCAACGCGCGGCCGGATTCAATGGCCAGCTGCAGGATGCGCACATCCTGCTCACTCAGCACCTCATCCACGGCCATGAGCACCACGGCAACCTCGGCTTTTTCCAGGGCCGTCTGGGTGCGCAGCGACGCGTAGAAATCGGCGCCCTGGGCCATGTGAACACGGCGGCGGATGCCGGCGGTGTCAACGAAGCGCCAGGTGCGGTCGCCCAGCTCAATGAGCTCGTCAACCGGGTCGCGGGTGGTGCCTGCAACGTTGTCAACGACGACGCGATCGGAACCGGCCAGCTTGTTCAACAGCGAGGACTTGCCCACATTGGGCCGTCCCAGCAGCGCGATGCGGCGCGGTCCGCCCGTGCGTTCCAGACCATCGACGGCGGAGAACTCCGGCAGGACGTCCATGACGCGGTCCAGCATGTCGGCAACACCGCGGCCGTGCACGGCCGACACCGGCATCGGCTCCCCGAGGCCCAGGCCCCACAGCGTTGCGGCGTCGGCTTCCTGGACCAGGTCGTCAATCTTGTTGCCCACCAGGATGACAGGCTTCTTGGCCTTGCGCAGCATGCGCACAATGGCTTCGTCCGAGGCCGTGATGCCAACGATCGCGTCAACCACCAACAGCACGGCGTCAGCCATTTCAACGGCAATTTCAGCTTGTTCGGCCACGCGCAGGTCGAGACCGCGGGCGTCGCGCTCCCAGCCGCCGGTGTCGACCAGGGTGAAGTTGCGCCCGTTCCAGTCCGCCGTGTACTGGACACGGTCGCGGGTGACGCCGGGGGTGTCTTCTACAACTGCCTCGCGGCGGCCCAGGATGCGGTTCACCAGCGTTGACTTGCCCACGTTGGGCCGTCCGACGATGGCCAGCACCGGGTCCTGGCGATGCGCGTCAAACGAGGCGCCGTCGTCGAACTCCCCGGACAGCAGCGCCGCATCCTCGTCCTCGAGCTCGTAGTTGGCAAGGCCGGCCAAAAGCCCTGCCGCGCGGGCGTCGGCGTCCTCGTCGGAGATTGCCGCCAGCCTCTCAGCTATCTGGTCAGTACCCGTGGGTACGTAGTCCTGGTGACCAACCTCACCGTCGCCGGCGGGTATGGCTGACTTGGAGTCGCTCATGGTTGCTGTCCTTTATGCTTTGAAGATAGGTGATCGTCCGCAGGCAAATCCTGCCCCGTTGCGGCTTGCGCGGCGGCTATGTGTGCCGCCAGCCGCTGGCGGATTTGTTCGGTTGCTCTGTCCATTGAAACACGCCCGGAAACTCCCGGCTCACGCGTGATTGCCAATGGTTCCCCAAACACCACGTGCAGCCTGCGCCGCGGTGCCGGAATTTTGTCGCGATGTTCCCCGCTGTGCCTGGTTCCCAGGATGGCAACAGGCACGACGACGGCGGCTGAGTTCAGTGCCAGCCACGCCACCCCGCCGTTCATGTTGGCGGCGTCCCCGCTCCCCCGGGTGCCTTCCGGCAGGATCCCCACGCAGTCGCCCCGGTCGAGGACTGCCTTGGCGAACTGCAGTGCCGCCCGGTCGCCGTCGCGGTTGACGGGGATCTGCCCCGAAGCGTGCAGCACCGTGCCCAGAAAGCCCTTGAACATGTCATGGCGGACCATGACGTGCATGTACCTGCTGCTGGCGCCCACCATGGCGGGGCCGTCAAGGAAGCTCAGGTGGTTGGCCGCAAATACCACCGGCCCGTGCCGGGGAATATTGGCACGGCCCAGGATGGTGGTTTTATACACCACGTGGTCAATCACACGTCCCAGCGGACGGCTCCAGCGGGTTTTCCACCGCGGAGGGGCACCCGTGAGGGTGCGCAGCGGTTTTGCCCCAGGGCTCATGCAAGCGGGTCAGCGTTGACCGCCCGGCGCACCACGGCGATGACGGCAGCAACGGTTTCCGCAAAGTCCAGCTCCGAGGAGTCAACTGTGTACACCCCGTCGGCGGCACGCTGGAAGTCAACAACCGTCGAATCCTTCGCATCACGGGCCAGCACCTGGTCGGCCAGCTGCTCGGCGGACTGTGTGCCGCCCAGCTGCAGTCCCCGACGGCGCAGCCGTGCTTCCTCGCTGGCAGTCAGGATCAAGCGCGCCTCGGCGTCCGGTGCAACAACGGTGGTGATGTCCCTGCCTTCCACCACAATGCGGCGGCCGTGCCCGGCAATGAGCTCCTGCTGGCGGCGCACCAGTTCGGCACGTGCGCCCAGGTTGGTGGCCACGGCGCTGACGGCCGCGGAAATTTCTGGTTCCCGGATGGCGTCGGTGACATTGACGCCGTTGACCTTGACCAGCTCGGTTTCCGGAACCATGCTTTGTTCGAGCTTGATGGTGCGCGCCGCACCCTCAACCATGGCCGCGTTGTTCAGGTTAAGGCCCGCGTTCAGGCAGTGCCACGTCAATCCGCGGTACATGGCGCCGGTGTCGAGGAAGGCCAGGCCCAGGCGCCGGGCAACAGCCTTGCTGACACTTGACTTCCCCGACCCGGAGGGGCCGTCGACGGCCACGACGAGGGACTTGCCCAGGCGCAGCGGCTGGTCCCCCTGCTGGACCTGCTCCGCGGTGGGCTGTGCTGCCGCCTGGTGCTGTGCTGCCGTCTCGGAATGTGTTGCCATGGTGTCCTGCGGTGTCCTATCAGAGTTGTTCATTGCATTACCTTCCAACCACGTGCCGTCAATTCCTCCACCAACAGCACCCGCCGCGACGGCAGCACCGAAAGTTCCACCATGCCCACCTGATGCCCGGCGGAGTGGTCAAGGCGCAGGTCTTCCACGTTGACGCCGATCTCGCCGATCTCTGTCAACAACGCGGCAATCTGGCCGGGCTTGTCATCGACAAGGACCGTCAGCCACGAGTACGACAGGGCGGGGCCGCCGTGCTTGCCGGGAATCCGGCTCTGTCCGGCGTTGCCTTCAGCCATGAGCTGGGCCAGGTCCAGGCGTGCCCCGGGGGCCGTGGGCGCGCCGAGCGTGGTGATCAGGCGGTCCAGGTCCGTGCGGACACCCGCCATGATCTCCAGCAGCTTGGGCGCGTTGGCACCGAGGATCTGCACCCACAGGGTGGGGTCGCTGGCAGCAATCCGGGTCACGTCGCGCAGGCCGTTGCCGGCGAGCGAGAGGGCGTGCGCCGGTGTTTCCTGCAGCCTGCTGGCCACCAGCGACGACATGATCTGGGGCAGGTGCGACACGAGGGCCACCGCCCCGTCGTGCTCATCCGGGGTAAACCGGAACACGACGGCGTCAAGGTCGATCGCCAGCGAATGCGCCGCCTTGACGGCTTGGGCACTGCTGGCCTCCGACGGGCAGAGCACCCACGGCATCGAGTTGAACAGTTCGGCGCGCGCTGCCACCGGACCGGAAAGTTCCCGCCCGGCCATGGGGTGCGTGCCCACGTAGCGTTCCAGCGACTTCTTATCCAGGGATTCCATGCCTTGAAGTTCCGCCAGCACGGCACCCTTGACACTTGCAATGTCAACGACGACGGCGGACGGGTACCTGGTGAGGGCTTCTGCCACCACCTGTGCGGTGACATCCGGCGGCGCGGCCACAACAACCAGCTCGGGGCTCAGTTCAACGGCAGCGTCAAAGGCGCGCCCGGCGCCAATGTCCACCGCCACGGCCTGGGCCGAGGGTGACGGGTCGCTGAGGACGACGTCGATGCCGCGGGCACGCAGCCCCAAACCAATGCTGGCACCCAACAGCCCGCTGCCAAGCACCAGCACCGGGCCGGTCAAGTGCGAAGGATTCATCCGCTGCCTACATCCCCACGTCTGCGAGCAGGTAGCCGACCTCGTGGCGGCCCAGGACGCGGACACTGCCCTGGCGCTGGTCACCCAGGGCGATGGGGCCGAACTTCACGCGGACAAGGCGCTCGACCGGGTAGCCGACGGCGTCAAACATGCGGCGCACAATGCGGTTCTTGCCCGAGTGCAGGACAACCTCCGCCAGAACGTGGCCCGGGGTGGAGTCGACAAGCCGGAACGAGTCAACCCGCTGCCAGCCGTCCTCAAGCTCGACGCCGTCCTTGAGCTGGGCACCAACGCCGTGGGCCATCGGACCGCGAACCTGGACCAGGTAGGTCTTGGGGATTTCGTATTTGGGGTGGCTCAGGCGGTTGGAAAGCTCGCCGTCGTTCGTCAAGATCAACAAGCCCTCGGTGCCCGTGTCCAAACGGCCCACGTGGAAGAGCCGCTCACGGGTCTGGCGCTTCTTCAGGAAGTCGCTGATGCACGGGCGACCCTCAGGGTCGTCCATGGTGGAGACAACACCCTTGGGCTTGTTGAAGACCATGTAAACCAAGGATTCGTTGGTCTGGATGGTCATGCCATCGACCGAGATTTCAGTGGTTTCCGGATCGACGCGCAGGCCCAGCTGGGACACTGTCACGCCGTCAACCTGGACACGGCCTTCAAGGATCATGTCCTCGCACAGGCGGCGCGATGCCACGCCGGCCAGGGCCATGACCTTCTGCAGGCGCACGCCCTCGGCATTGTGCATGTCAACGTCGTCGGTGGTGCGCACCGGCCGGCGGTTCTGCTCGGTGGGGCGGTTCCTGGCCGGGCGGACGGTGTTGCCGTACTGCTCGTTCTTGAACGGACGGGCACCGGTCTGGCTGGGCTTGCGGGCGCCAGGCTTGCTGCCCGACTGCTTGGGGCCGCCCAGCTTGGGTGCACCGGACTTGTACCCGCCCTCGCCGGCCGCCTTGGCCCTGTCGGCGTTGTAACCTGCAGCGCGCAAAGCGCCTGGCTTGAGGCCGTCATCGCCCTGGTTCTTGCGTGGTCCGCCGGACTTGGATCCGCCGGATTTGAAGCCACCTGACTTGGGTGCGCCAGACTTGAACCCACCTGATTTGGGGGCGCCTGAGCGGGGATTGCCGCCGCGCGGCTGGTTCTGCCCGGAAGAGCTTCCGGAGCGGGGTGACGGTGTCATTGTGAAATCCTTAAAACGCTAAATGTTGTGGTCGTGCTAAAAGTGTGAATCATCAAAATCTTGGAGGTTTTCCAGACCGGGCAGGTGCGGTGCAATTTGCGGCAACTCGTCCACGCTGCCCATCCCCAGCCGTTCCGAAAAGTACGCTGTGGTGCGGTACAGGAATGCCCCGGACACCGGATCGGTGCCCACTTCCTCAATCAGCCCGCGCTGGGCAAGCGTCCTCACCACCGAGTCCACGTTGACACCTCGGATGGCGGAAACGCGGGCCCGTGAGACCGGTTGGCGGTAGGCAATCACCGCCAAGGTCTCCAAGGCCGCCTGCGTGAGCCGGGCCGTCTGGCCGTCCACAACAAACTGGGACACAATGTCGGCGTAAGCGGCACGTGAATAAACACGCCATCCCCCGGCCAGTTGCCGGAGTTCAAAGCCGCGGACCGGTATGGTGCCACTCTTCCTAGTATAACCGTCGTACTCCCTTGCGAGTTCGTGTAATAGCTCACGTACCGTGGCTGTGGGCAAACCCACCACAACGGCCAGCTGTTCCTCGGAGACCGGCTCGTCAACAACCATCAAGACCGCTTCGAGCGCGGCCTTGACACTGTCATGGGATTCAGGGTCGAAGGATTCAGTGCCGAGGGAATCAGTGCCGTGGGAATCAGGGGCGTGGGCGTCGGCCTCCGGAGTGTCCGATGTTCCTGCAGGCTGCACATTTTTCTCAGTCATGGCCATCGCCGCCCTCCTCGTCGAAGTCACTGTCGGTTGCCGGCAAATCCCCGGTGCCGGTCCCGGCACTCCAGCAAACCAACAGCTCGCCAAGCGGGCTGGGCTGGTCAAAGGCAACCAGTTGGTCCCGGAACAATTCCAGCAGGGCCAGGAAACGGGCAATGACAACCATGGAGGATTCCGCATCGGCGCTCAGGACCGCAAAGGACAGCGGCGTCCCGAACCAGGCTGGGGACCCGGGTTCCATTTCTTCGGGCATGCCGGCCGTGAGCATTGCCGTGATGATGGTGGCTTGTTCCCTGACGCTGACGGCCGGTGCGTGCAGGTGTGCCACACCCACTTCGGTGCTTGGAGCTTGCTTGGTTTCCATGGCCTTGGCAGCCAGTTCGGCGAACTGCTGCGGGGTGTGCCGCCACACCAATTCGGGCAGCAGGGCTGCAAAGTGCGGCTCGAGCCCGACCTGACGGGGGAACCGCTTGGCTTCCCGGTCAAGTTCAGCACCCATGAGGGTGGCAACTTCCTTGAACGCCTTGTATTGCAACAGCCGGGCGAACAAAAGGTCACGGGCCTCCAAAAGGGCCAGGTCGTCGTCGTTCTCCACCTCGCCGGCGGGCAGGAGCCGCGCCGCCTTGAGGTCCAGCAGCGTTGCGGCAAGGACCAGGAACTCGCTGGCTTCATCGAGTGCCCATTCCTGCCCGAGGTCCTGCAGGACCTTCAGGTAGCTGATGAATTCATCGGTGACAGTGGCGATGGCGACGTCGGTGATGTCCATTTCATGCTTGGAAATCAGCCCCAAGAGCAGGTCGAAGGGGCCGGTGAAATTCTCCAGCCGCACCTCGAAGCGCTGCTTGCCTGAAGGCTCGGCGCCGGTGGCCTCCGAGCCTTCAGGTGGTGTTTCTGCCGCGATCCCCGCGACTTCCGTTGTTGACGTCAACTTAGGGCGAGCCGCCTCGGGCGATCAGTTCCTTGGCCAGGCGGCGGTAGGATTCGGCGCCCTGGTGGTTGCTCGCGTACGAAGTGATGGGTTCGGCGGCCACGGAGGCGTCGGCAAACTTGATGGTGCGCTTGATCACGGTCTCAAAGACCTTGTCGCCAAAGGCTTCAACGAGGCGGGCCAGGACTTCACGGCCATGCAGGGTGCGGGCGTCGTACATGGTGGCCAGCACGCCGTCGACCTGCAGTCCGGGGTTCAGGCGGTCCTGCACCTTGTCAATGGTCTCCACCAGCAGGGCGACCGCGCGCAGGGCAAAGAATTCACAGATCAGCGGGATGATGACGCCGTGGGCGGCCGTCAGTGCGTTGACTGTGAGCAGGCCGAGGGAGGGCTGGCAGTCAATGAGGACGACGTCGTACTCGTCTTCAACCTTGCGCAGCGCACTGGCCAGAACCTGCTCGCGGGCGACCTCGTTGACCAGCTGGACTTCCGCCGCCGAAAGGTCAATGTTGGCGGGGAGAACGTCAATGTTCGCCACGTCGGTGTGGATGATGGCATCGCGGATGTCCACTTTTCGGTCCATCAACACGTTGTACACGGTGACGTCCAGCTCGTGGGGGTTGGTCCCGAATCCAGCCGACAGGGCGCCCTGCGGGTCGAAATCAACCAGCAGCACCTTGCGCCCGGCTTCCGCCAGGGCGGCACCCAGGTTGATGGTCGAGGTGGTCTTTCCCACGCCGCCCTTTTGATTCACCATGGCAATAACACGTGCCGGTCCGTGGGAGGACAACACCGGCGGTTCGGGGAATTCCGTCAGGGGGCGCCCGGTGGGGCCCATTACATCTTCGCCGGCAAGTGCCGTTGCACCCTGCTCGTTGCTCACCTGTCAGTCCACACTTTCGCCGCTAATTTTTCTCGCCACTGCCAGTGACTACGTTACCGGTTGCCGGGCGCATGTTTTGGACATTTGCGCCGAACGACTTTTGAGCCTTGACCCTCAGGCTGAAGCTGAATGTTGCTCCGGGGGCGTCCGGATGTTCGCCCATCCCCCTGACCTGGGCCTCTCGGAAACAATGGATTGCACCAATGCCAGCCTATACTTCGAAGTGATGACCAAAGCGACCAGCCCTTCCCAAAACAAACCCCCGCGGCGCAAGGATGTGGTGCGCGCAGAGAAGTTGCAGGCCGGCTACAGCGGCAAGGCCGTCTGCGGCATTGTCAGCTTCAGCGTGCATTCAGCCCAGTCGCTTGCACTGGTGGGGCCCAACGGCGCCGGCAAGTCAACGGTGGTCAAGACCGTGGTCGGCCAGCTCGAGGCGGTCTCCGGAACCACCTTGATCAACGGCGCAAAGGTTGATGACAGGACTCTGGACTTTCGACGCGAAGTGGCTGTGGTCTTTGACGATGACGCCTTCTTCCCGGCATTGACAGTTGAGGAACACCTGGCCATTGTTTCGGCCGGGCACGGCGTTGACGACGTCGAGGAAGTCATCGCCGCCGAGCTTGAGTTTTTTGGCCTCACCGCGCAGGCCAAGTCACGGCCGTACAACCTGTCTTCGGGGCAGCGGCGCCGCATGCTGCTGGCTTCAGCATTTGTGCGGCCGCGGTCCCTGCTGGTTCTCGATGAGCCTGAGCAGCGTCTCGACACGGCCATGCGGCACCGCCTGGCCACCCGGTTGCGGGCAGAGGTTGATGCCGGCCTTGCCCTGCTGGTTGTCACGCACGACCCCGGCTTCCTGTCAACGGTGGCCACCAAGGCACTGTTCATTGCGGACACGATTCACACCATGACGCCCAGCCAGGCCGCGGTGGCCATCGCCTCCGAGAACCCCCACGCGGAGTAGCGCCGTGAGCATGCAAACCAGTCAGCGCTTCAGCGCCAAGGAAATCCGCCAGTACACATTCCGCGCCGGCCTCAGCCGCACCCAGGGCGGGCTCATGGAACTCGTCTCGGAGGTGTACACCTCGATTCTTGGCGGCCTGACACTGCTGACCATGGCGGGGGCGCTCATCGTCGCCCTGCGCCACAGCCTGGGCGTCGGCGACGAGTCAGCGCTGCTGGCGTCCGCCGTCGCCCCTGGTTTTCACTCGGTCACGCTGCTGCAGGCCAGCGCCACGGTGCTGCTCACATTGGCGGCCGGGCTGTTGTCGGTTGAAATGACCATGGGCCCCATTGCCATGACGCTGCCGCAAACCGCATGGTGGCTGGGCCTGCCCGTGCAACGCCGGGGATTCATCCAGCCGGGCTTCCTGAAGTCGCTGCTCTGGCCGACCATCGCGGCCATCATCGTGGTGCTGCCTCTGTCCCTTGGCATGTCCGCGGACGCCGGACCGGGGCGTCTGGCGCTGGCGGTGCTGTGCGGCGCGGGCCTGGCCTGGCTGCTGTACGGCCTGGCCTGCTGGTGCCAGATCACCAACTCCGGCGCATGGCTGAAGAAGGCCATGGGGGCCATCACGCTCATTGCACCGCTGACACTGGTGGCCACCGCGCTGTACAACAATGTGGCCGGCGCCGGTGCCATCACCGGCGCCAATACGGCCTGGATGGCATATTTGCCCACCAGTTGGCCCTTGCTGGTGGCCGACGGCGCCAGCTGGCCGCTGCTGGCCGTGGCCCTTGCGCTGGGCCTGCTTGCCATGGTCTACCTGAACCTTGAACGCATCACCACCGCACAGCTCAAGGCCAGTGCCGCAGCCGGTGCCTACGCCGCCAGCTCGCTCTTGGCGATGGATGCCACGGAACTGTCGCGGTCGTTGAGCACCGGCCCGTCCACGGGCACCAGCAGGGTCCGGCTCAAGCTGATCTTCAAGAGCGGCACCGCGCACGCCCGAAGCATTAAGACGCTGCTCAGCACGCATGCCACGATGGCTTTGCGCTCCCCCGCCACCTTGTTGCGGGTGCTGGTGTTGGCGGCGATTCCTGCCTCGCTGGCGTCCGTGGAGTTCCTTGGCAACGCCGTGTTGATTGCGGTGGCTTTGTACCTGTGCGCCCATTTCGCGGCGACGGCGCTGGGGGCCACGGCACGTTTTTCTGCGGGCAATCCGGCCGTCGACACACTGATGCCGCTGCCTGCCAAGACCGTCCGACTGGTGCATTACGCCATCCCTGCGGCGGTCATGACGCTCTGGGCGCCGGTCTGCTTTGGGCTGTTGCTGGCACTTGGTGTGGGCTCCCCCTCGCTGCTGGTCCTGGCGATTCTCGCCGGCCCCGGGCTCGGGGCTTCCACCTTGCGTGCAGCGTTCAAGCCCGCACCCGACTGGAACATGCCGGCCGTCGCCTCCCCCACCGGCCCGATCCCCATGGGCGCCATCAAATCATTTTTGATCGGCCCCGACCTGACACTCATCGTGCTGCTGCCGGTGCTGATCTGCTTGATTTCCGGCGGCGTACCGGCCGTTGCCTTCCCCGCCCAGCTGACCCTGACCTGGCTGGCGTTCCTGTGGGGCACGCACCTGCGCAAGCCCAAGTCGGCCAAGGACGGCGGCTTGTTCGGCATGCCGGCAGCCACCGCCCCGGGCACGGCAGCAAAAAAGTAGTCCCGCCGCTTCGCGGGAATGGTGCGAACCCGCACTTTGCGCGAAGCACGATTTGACGGGCATGGGCCGAACCCGCCAAACGCCCCCCCCGCCCCAAAAAACACCGTTCTCGCGAGTTGGACCCCGTTTCGGCGGATCGCGCAGCTGGCCGCGTCTTCGTGGGCCGGGATGGTCCAGGACAGTCCGGAACAGTCCGGGTGTGGACTTGCCATTGCTTCCCGGACGCTGCGTGCACACAGCAGCCAGACGCGAAGGGCCCCGTCCGGCGCTGCCCGGACGGGGCCTTTGTCGGTGTGGCACCGACCCAAGATGGCACGCATCGCAGGCGCTTGCGGAGAGCTGCTGCGATGCGTGCCGTGAAATTTCAGCTAGGCGGAAACGGGTACCTTCTCCTCGTCCGCCCGGGGGTCCTGCACCCCTGCGCCACCCACCATCAGGCCCGCCAGGCCTGCAGAGTCTCCCCCGACCGAAGGCGGGTCGAGCTGGGAGCCGTGGTCGTCGTCGTCCATGGAGAGCTCATCAAAGGGATCGCGGCCGGAGAGGACCTCCCGGGCCTTGTCCATGTCGAGCTCATGCGTCCACTTGCCAACGAGCAGCGTGGCGACGGCGTTGCCGGTGAAGTTGGTCAGTGCGCGGCACTCGGACATGAACTTGTCGATGCCCACGATCACGCCCATGCCATCGAGCAGGACCGGCTTGTGTGCGGCCAAGCCGGCAGCCAACGTGGCCAGGCCGGCCCCGGTGACACCGGCAGCACCCTTGGAAGCGATCACCATGAAGACCAACAGGCCGATCTGCTCACCGAGGTTCATCGGCATGCCCATGGCGGTGGAGATGAACAAGGAGCTCATGGTCAGGTAGATGGCGGTGCCGTCAAGGTTGAAGGAGTAGCCCGTGGGAACGGTGATGCCCACGACGGGCTTGGACACTCCTGCGTGCTCCATCTTGGCCATCAGGCGGGGCAGTGCGGATTCGGAGGAGGACGTGGCGAAGATCAGCAGGTATTCGCGGGCCAGGTAGCGCATCAAGGTGAAGATGTTCAGTCCGGTGACCAGGCGCAGGATCGAGCCGAGGATGACCACGATGAACAGCGCACAGGTCAGGTAGAACGCGCCCATGAGGATCGCCATGGAGCCAATCGCGGCCCAACCCGTGGCACCCACGACGGCGGCAATGGCACCAAAGGCACCGACCGGGGCCAGCCACATGATCATCATCATCAGCTTGAAGACAACCTTTTGGATCTGCTTGATGCCGTTGAGCACGGGCTCGCCCGACTTGCCGAGGGACTGCAAGGCAAAACCAACCATCAACGCCAGCACCAGGGTGGGCAGCACGGGGATGTCACCGGGGATCATGTCCATCAGGAACTTCACCGTGGAGTTGTCCTCGCCGCCGCTGGAAGCCTCGTACGGCTTCAGGTGCAGGCCGGCCCCGGGATGGGTGATGTTGCCCACCAGCAGGCCGATGCCCAAGGCAACGGTTGACATCGTCATGAAGTACAGCAGGGCCAGGCCGCCAACCTTGCCCACCGTGGCCGCCTTCGCGATGGAGCCGACTCCAACCACCAGGGTGCAGAAAATGATGGGTGCAATGACCATCTTGATCAACGCAATGAACATGGTCCCCAGCGGCTTCAGTGACTTGCCAACTTCCGGGGCCATCAGGCCAATTGCTGCACCGAAAACGACCGCCGCGATCACCGCCACGTAGAGCCAGTGGGTCTTGTCCATCTTGCGACGCGCGGCCTTTGTTCCGACGGCGGTCCCTCCCCGTTGAGATCTCATTGTCACTCCTTGTGGTTTTCGGTGGTTAGCATTGGTAGGTGGGCGTGCGATCCGCCTCACACAAGAGTGCCGTCAAAAGTGATTTGGCTCACCGTTGTGTTCATATTGGTCGCACGAAAGGTGCAGCATGTTTTGGCGTGGCTGGAGCATTGCCCGCAGGTTGTTCGTTGCCAACCTGCTTGTGGCGGTCCTTTTAACGGCAGCTTTTGCCACAGCCATGGTTTCCGACGCCGGCTCCCGCACTTATGAGCAGACCCGCCAGCGCATGCTTTCGGTCGCCACGGCCATGGCCGATTCGCCCTTGGTGGTGGCGGGCACGTCGGCCGCCCACCCGCCGGCGGCGCTCCAGCCTTATGCCCAGGCCGTGATGGCCAACGCGGGCGTCGATTTTGTGACCATGATGGACCCCGACGGCCAACGCTGGACCCACCCGGACCCGGCCCAAATTGGCGGCCAATACGTCGGCTCCACCTCGGAGGCGCGGGCAGGACATCCACATACTGAAACAACCGCAGGCACGTTGGGCCCCTCCGTGCGTGCCATTGTGCCCATCGAGGACGCAGCCGGGAACGTCGTGGGCATGGTGGCCACCGGGGTGACTGTCAAAAACGTTGAGGTGCTCGTTGCTGCCAAGCTCCCCGAGGTGCTGGGTCTGGCAGCCGCGCTCATGCTGGCTGGTTCAGTGGCTTCCTGGCTGGTGGGCCGCTATCTCAAGCGCGTCACACTGGGTTGGGGTCCCGAGGAGCTGGGCCAGCTGTTTGCGTACTACGAATCCGTGCTGCATTCCGTGCGCGAAGGTCTGGTGCTTGTCGACACCCGCGGCTCCATGGTCCTGTACAACGACCACGCCGCCCTGCTGCTGGGCATGGCCTCCCGCGACACGGCATCCACTGGCACGGTATCCCTCGGCACGGCATCCACTGCCGTGCCGCCGCGTCTGGATGACCTGGGCCTGCCCGAGTCCCTGCACGAACTGCTGCAAAGCGGCCGCACCGCCACCGACGAGGTCCACCTGGCCGGCGACCGGCTGCTTGTCGTCAGCCAGCGGCCCGCACTGGCCCCGGGCAGCAACATCCCCGCAGGCACCGTTGCCACCCTCCGCGACCACACCGAATTGACGGCCCTAGCCGGCAGCCTCAGCAGCACCCAGACCTTGGTGGAGGCACTGCGGTCCCAAACTCACGAACACGCCAACCGGCTGCACGCCATCATTTCCTTGATCGAGCTGGACAGGGCACGCGAAGCCCTGGACTTTGCCACGACCGACCTGTCCGCCAATGAGCGGCTCGGCGGCGAGTTTGCCGGCACCCTGGACGAACCATTTTTGGCGGCATTGCTGCTGGGCAAGCGTGCACAGGCGGATGAACACGGAGTCGCGCTGGAACTGACCGCGTCCGGCACCCTGCCGCAGGGCATGCTGGATGCCCGCGAGCTGGTGACCCTGCTGGGCAACCTGGTGGACAACGCGATTGACGCCGTGGCGGGCCACGGTGCGGAGCCGACGGTTTGGGTGGACCTGCTCGTCGACGACGATGCCCTGACCATCACCGTGGCCGACAACGGCCCGGGCCTGCCCACCACCAACCTGGACCTGCTGGGCAGGATCGGCACGACCGACAAGGCGTCCGTGGCGCCGGGCGGGCGCGGTTACGGCATCGCCCTGATCCGCCGCGCCGCCGCCGCCCTGGGAGGCTCTGTCACCGGCGAGAACGACGGCGGCGCCGTCATGACCGCCGTCGTTCCGCTTCCCGCTTCCGGCCCGCCGCGCCCGGCCGGCCCGCTCCGCGCTGCCGGCCCCATTCCGCCTGTTGGGCGCGCACAGTGACCGGGCCCGCACCCATCGGGGTGCTCGTCGTTGACGATGAACCGATCGCGCTGGCAGCCCATGCCGACTATGTTCGCCGGCTGGGCGGCTTTGAGGTGGTGGCGGAAGCCCACGGCATGGGTGCGGCACTGGCCGTGCTCAACGATCCAGCCACCCCGCCCATCCAGCTGATCCTTCTGGACATGAACTTGACCGACGGACACGGATTGGACCTGCTGCGCCGCATCCATGGTCTGGGGCTGGTGCCCGACGTCGTGGCGATCACTGCCGTGCGGGACATTGTGGTGGTGCGCTCCGCCATTGCGCTGGGCATCACGGCTTACCTGATCAAGCCGTTCACCTTTGCCGCGTTCCGGGAGAAGCTGGAGAACTACCGCAGCTATCACGCCGTGCTGGCCGACAGGTCGCACACCTCGCAGGACGCCATTGACAGGGCATTATCGGAGCTGCGGCCCACGGGGAAGCTGACGCTGCCCAAGGGAATGCTGCCGGAGACGCTCAGCGTGGTCGCAGACTGGCTGCGTGCCCAGCCCAGTGCATCCTCCGCCACCGAGGCGGCTGCGGGATTGGCCATGTCCCGGGTCACGGCCAGACGCTACCTTGACCATCTGGTGGAAACCGGATCCGCGGCCAAGGCTCCCCGGCACGGCGCCCCCGGCCGCCCGGAACTGGAGTACAGCTGGTCCCGGACGCGCTGAGGCGAAACGCCGCAGCGGTGTGTTTGAGCGCGGTGCTTTGGAGCGCGGTGCTTTGGAGCGCGGTGCGTTGGAGCGCTGTGCGCAGCTGTGCGGACCGGTGCGGGAAACTGCGGCGGGCGCCGCCGGATTTAGCGGAAGTGCCGGCACCGCCTACTATTGCTGAGGCGTGTCATGCGCCACAACGATGTGGCGCACCGCCCGCCCATGCTGAACTTGTCACGGAGGAGCTCCATGAAACTTCTGAAATCGATCCCCCTGCTGGGCTGGATCATCGTCGCCATTGTTGTTGGCATTCTCACCGGGCCGGTGATGCCCGCCTGGCTTGGCGGGGTCTTTCTGACCTACAACTCAATTTTTTCCGGCTTCCTGAGCTTCGTGGTGCCGCTCATCATCCTGGGGCTCGTCATGCCCGCCATCGCCGAACTCGGCAAGGGCGCCGGGAAGTGGCTGGGCATCACGGCCATGATCGCCTACGGCTCGACCATCCTCGCCGGGTTGCTGGCATACTTTGTGAGCCGCTGGCTGTTCACGTCATCACTGTCGGGAGGCGGGCTCGAGGCCTTCGGGGAAGAATCCGGCTCGGGCTTCAGCCCCTTCATCTCCGTGGTCGCCAGCGCCGGCGACTCTGCGACGGAGATCGTCCTGGCCCCCGTCATTGACGTCATGAGCGCACTCGTGCTCGCCTTTATCCTCGGCATCGGGTTGACGGCCTTCCGCAGCAAGGTGCTCTTTCGGGGCGCTGTCGAGTTCCGCACCATCATTGAGTCCGTGATCCGGCGCATCATCGTGCCGGCGCTGCCGCTGTTCATCTTCGGCATCTTCATGGACCTCTCGGCCAGCGGCTCCGCCGTGACAGTCGTAACGAAATTCCTGCTCGTCGCCCTCGTGTCCTTTGCCTTGACCTTCGTCGTGCTGCTCCTGCAGTACTCGCTGGCCGGCGCCATGTCGGGCATCAACCCGTTGAAGGCCTTGTGGAATATGCGCGACGCGTACTTCACGGCCCTGGGCACGTCATCGTCGGCCGCAACCATCCCGGTGACGCTCGCGTCGACCAAGAAGAACGGCGTCGCCGACTCGGTCGCAGGCTTCGTGGTCCCCCTGTGCGCCACGATCCACCTGTCGGGCTCGATGGTCAAGATCACCTGCTTCTCCATTGCGGTACTGCTGCTCACCGGCGGTGACGTCTCGTTCGCCGCGTACCTGCCGTTCATCTTGATGCTCGGTGTCATGATGATCGCCGCCCCGGGCGTTCCCGGCGGAGCGATCGCCGCAGCCGCAGGCCTGCTCGTGCAGATGCTCGGCTTCGGCGACGTCGAGGTGGGGCTCATGTTCGCCGCATACATCGCCCTGGACAGCTTCGGCACGGCAACCAATGTGACCGGCGATGGTGCCATCGCCTTGATCATGAACAAGCTCACGCACGGCCGCCTCGGCACCCAGGCCCAGGACCCGCAGGACGAAGACGTGGAGGCGGCCGAGGGCAGCGAGACGGAAGAGCACGCGCTGGCCCATTAGCCAAGGTCACAGTAGCCAAGTTGGCGCCGGCTTGACCCCGCAGGGTCAAGCCGGCGCCAACTTGTTCCAGGCCAGCCCGGTCCTGCGCTAGCTCGGGCGCAGGACCGGGATGAGCGCGTCGATGACTGCCGGGTCCTCGACGGTGGAGGGCACCACGTACTCGTCGCCGTCGGCGATCTGGCGCATGGTCTTGCGCAGAATCTTCCCCGAACGGGTTTTGGGCAATGCCTCCACCACCACGGCGGTCTTGAAATCCGCCACCGGGCCAATTTCGCGCCGCACCAGCGCCACCAACTCTTTTTGCAGCTGCTCCGGTGTCAGGTCCACGCCCGATTTCAAGACCACATAGCCCACAGCCTTTTGTCCCTTGAGCGGGTCGACCACACCAATGACGGCGCATTCGGCCACGGCCGGATGGGTGCCGATGACCTGCTCGATGGAGCCAGTGGACAGCCGGTGGCCGGCCACGTTGATGACGTCGTCGGTGCGGCCCATGACAAACACGTAACCGTCCTCATCCTGGTAGCCGGAGTCGCCCGTGACGTAGCAGCCCGCAAAGGCGCTGAGGTAGGAATCGATGAAGCGCTGGTCGTCGTTCCACAGGGTGGTCAGCGTGCCCGGAGGCAGCGGCAGGCCGAGCACGATGTTGCCCTCCTCCCCCGTCGCGACGTCAACACCCATGCCGTCCACGATCCGCAGGTCAAAGCCGGGCATCGGCAGGGTGGGCGAACCCGCTTTCAGAGGCAGGGGCTCCAGTCCGCGCGGATTGCCCACAATGGCCCAGCCGGTCTCGGTCTGCCACCAGTGGTCAACCACCGGCACCCCCAGCACCCTGCCCGCCCAATGGTAGGTGTCGGTGTCCAGCCGCTCACCGGCGGTGAACAGCGTTTGGAGGCTGCCGACGTCGTACTTCTTCAGCAGTTCCGCCTCGGGGTCCATCTTGCGAATGGCCCGCAGCGCGGTGGGCGCCGTGAACAACGCCTTGACCTTGTGCTGCTCAATGACACGCCAAAACGCGCCGGCGTCCGGGGTGCCCACGGGCTTGCCTTCGTACATGAGCGTCGTGGCGCCGGCCAGCAGCGGCCCGTACACGATGTAGGAATGCCCCACCACCCAGCCCACGTCCGAGGCCGTCCACCAAACATCCCCCGGGCCAATGTTGTAGTGGTTAGTCATGGTCCACAGAAGTGCGACGGCGTATCCCCCGTTGTCGCGCACCACCCCCTTGGGCGTGCCGGTGGTTCCCGAGGTGTAGAGGACGTACAGCGGGTCACTTGCCTTCACAGGCACGGGCGCGGCGGGTTCGGCAGCAGCCATGGCCTCATCCCAATCCACGGCGTTCAGGCCGAGGGACGTGGCATCGGCGGCAAATCCGTCGCGGTGCTTGATGATCACGGGCAGCTCGGGAACACCGGCCTTGGCCAGCGCTTCATGGACGGTGGGCAGGTACTCGATGAGCCGGTGGGGTTCCAAGCCGCCCGAGGTGGTGACAACCACAGTTGGCTGGGCGTCCCGGATGCGCACTGCCAGCTCACTGGCGGCAAACCCGCCAAACACCACCGAGTGGATGGCACCGAGGCGGGCCGTGGCCAGCATGGCAATGGCGGCCTCGGGAATCATGGGCAGGTAGATCAGCACCCGATCCCCCTTGCCCACCCCCTGGGCGCGCAACACTCCGGCGAAGCGCGCCGTGAGCTCCGTGAGCTCGGCGTAGGAGTACACCCTCTGCGCACCCTGCATGGCGGAATCGTGAATGAGGGCGGGCTGCCCGCCGCGGCCTGCCTCGACATGCCTGTCAAGGGCGTTGTAGCAGGTGTTTAGTTCGCCATCGGCAAACCAGCGGCCGCGCGGTGACTGTTCCTTGTTGTGGGCCTGTTTCGGCGGCACCACCCAATCCACAGCCTCTGCAGCCTGCAGCCAGAACCCGTCCGGATCACTAATGCTGCGCTGGTACTCGTCGTTGTAGCTAACGGCCTTCAATGCCATGATTGTGCTCCATCCACGTCGATGTGATGTGTGCCATGCTACCGCCCGGGATTGGAGCATGACAAGCCCAATGTATACACGGAGTGGATTTTTTTACAGATTCTTTGCAGAAATTGACCCAATTCAGTAGTTTCTGTATACACTGGTCGGGTAAAGTTATCCGTACAGCACATCCGGCGAACCACTGAACTTCACCGAACGTCACCGCCAATGCAGCTGTTGGACGAGTGTTTCACCACCGCTTGAGGATCAGGCGCTTGAGGACGAGAGGAGGGACCATGAGAGCCAGCGAACGCGCTTATGCCACCTTGCACAGCGACATCATCAACTGGCGCCTCACCCCGGGGACCGTGCTGGGCGAGGTTGAACTCTCCGAGCGCCTGGGTGTCTCCCGCACCCCGATTCGCGAGGCACTGGCCAAACTCACCGGTGAGGGCCTGACCGAACCGCAAAGCGGTCGCGGCATGGTTGTCAGTGAAATCTCCCTTGACCACCTGGATGAACTGTTTGAGCTCCGGTCGGCCCTTGAATGCCGGGCCGCTGAACTGGCCGCCCAGCGCTGCGACCCCGACATTTTCAGGAAACTGCACCAGCAGCTTGCCAACGCCGGCGAGCTGATCACGGCCGAGGACCCCGCCCGCACCGACTATTACCAGCTGGCAGGCGAGCTGGACAGCGCGGTGGATGCCGCCGTCGGCAATCACTACCTAAACCAGGCCCTGAAAAACCTGCGCGTGCACCTGGTCCGCGTCCGGCGTCTCGGCAAGGACAATCCCGCCCGGCTCCGCGACGCTGCCCGGGAACATGCCGCGATCGCCCTGGCCATCGCCAACCGCAACCCGGCCGTGGCCAGCGCGGCCACCACCGTCCACCTGGACAACAGCCTGCGCCACCTGCTGAGCACCACACCATAAAACTTTCCACACACTGTTGAACCACACATTGTTGAACCACCCTGCGAAAGGAACATCATGACAATTGAGCACAACGTCCGCGTGTACAAGAGCGACGAGAACCTAGCCCGCGAGGACCAGCTGGCGCACAAGATCGCCACCGTTGCCGCCGACCCCGTGGCAGTGACCGCCGAGGTCACCGACATGATCATCAACCGCGTCATCGACAACGCCTCCGTCGCCATCGCCTCCCTGAACCGCGGCCCCATCGTTGCGGCCCGCGCCCAGGCACTGACCCATGCCCCCTCCACCGGCGGCTCCGGCGCCTCCGTATTTGGCATCACCGAGAAGGTCTCCCCCGAGTGGGCCGCCTGGGCCAACGGCGTTGCCGTGCGCGAGCTGGACTACCACGACACGTTCCTGGCGGCCGAGTACTCCCACCCGGGCGACAACATCCCGCCGATCCTGGCCGTCGCCCAACACACGGGAGCCTCGGGCGCGGACCTGGTCCGCGGCATCGCCACCGGTTACGAAATCCAGGTGGACCTGGTGAAGGCCATCTGCCTGCACAAGCACAAGATTGACCATGTTGCCCACCTCGGCCCGTCGGCCGCCGCCGGCATCGGCACCTTGTTGAACCTTGAGGTGGAAACCATCTTCCAGGCCGTGGGCCAGGGCCTGCACACCACCACGGCCACCCGCCAGTCACGCAAGGGCGAGATCTCCACCTGGAAGGCACACGCCCCCGCGTTCGCCGGCAAGATGGCCGTTGAAGCCGCGGACCGTGCCATGCGCGGCCAGACCTCACCGGTGCCGATCTACGAAGGCGAAGACGGCGTCATCGCCTGGCTGCTTGACGGCCCGGACGCCGCGTACACCGTGCCGCTGCCGGCCGCAGGCGAAGCCAAGCGCGCCATCATGGACACGTACACGAAGGAGCACTCCGCCGAGTACCAGGCGCAGGCGTGGATCGACCTTGCCCGCAAGCTCCACGGCGAACACCCCGAGGCCGCCGACCCGGCCAACGTCGCCAGCGTGCTGATCAAGACCAGCCACCACACCCACTACGTGATCGGCTCCGGCGCCAACGATCCGCAGAAGTACGATCCCACCGCCTCGCGCGAGACCCTGGACCACTCCATCCCGTACATCTTCACGGTGGCCCTCCAGGATGGCGCATGGCACCACGTTGACTCCTACTCCCCCGAGCGTGCCGGCCGCCTCGACACGGTTGAGCTGTGGCACAAGGTCACCACGGAAGAGGACGCAGAGTGGACGCGCCGCTACCATTCCCTGGACATTGCCGAGAAGGCCTTCGGCGGCTCCGTGGAGATCACGCTCAACGACGGCACCCTCATCACCGACTCCATCGCCGTCGCCGACGCCCACCCGTTGGGCGCCCGGCCGTTTGCCCGCGAGCAGTACATCAACAAGTTCCGCACCCTGGCCGCGGGCTTGGTGGAAGAAGCCGAAATCAACCGCTTCATCGCGGCAGCGGTGAACCTGCCCAACCTGGCCGCCGGCGAACTGAACCAACTCAACATCACTGCAGCTCCCGGCGTCGTGGATCTCGCAGCCGCACCCAAGGGACTCTTCTAACATGCTGTACTCCAAGAAAACCCCCGAACAAAAGCGCGGGGACCTGCGGGCCATGCTGGTTCCGGGCGCAGCCGTCCAGTACCCGGGTGCGTTCAACCCGCTCTCGGCCCGCCTCATTGAGGAAAAGAAGTTCGACGGCGTCTACATCTCCGGCGCGGTCCTCGCCAACGATTTGGGCCTGCCGGACATTGGCATGACCACGCTGACCGAGGTCGCGGCCCGCGGCGGGCAGATTGCCCGGATGACGGATCTGCCGTGCCTGATCGACGCCGACACCGGATTTGGTGAGCCGATGAACGTGGCACGCACCATCCAGGAACTCGAAAATGCCGGACTGGCCGGCTGCCACATCGAGGACCAGTTCAACCCGAAGCGCTGCGGCCACCTGGACGGCAAGAACATGGTTGACCTGGACACGGCGGTCAAGCGCATAGCCGCCGCCGCCGACGCCCGGCGCGATGAAAACTTCCTGATCATGGCCCGCACCGACATCCGCGCCGTGGAGGGACTGGATGCGGCCATCGACCGTGCCAAGGCGCTCGTGGACGCCGGAGCGGACGCGATCTTCCCCGAAGCCATGAAGAGCGTGGCCGAATTTGAGGCCGTGTGCAAGGCAGTGGACGTGCCGGTGCTGGCGAACATGACGGAATTTGGCAAGAGTGAGCTGTTCACCCGCGATGACCTGGCTGCGGCGGGCGTGGCCATGATCATCTACCCGGTGACGTTGTTACGCAGTGCCATGGGTGCGGCCGAACGGGTGCTGGACGCTATTTCTGCCGACGGCACCCAGGAAGCTGCCGTGCCGGAGATGCTGACGCGCGCGCGCCTTTATGATCTGGTTGACTATGAGGCGTACAACCAATTTGATACGGGCATTTTCAACTTTCAGGTTCCCAGCTTGGACATTGCCACCAACAGCGCCAACCTCTAGGTCAACAAATCACCGGGCCAACACCATGGTCTTGAAGAAGGTTCGAAAAAGGAGTGCACACTGTGAGTGAAGAAGAAGTACGCAAGGGTCTTGCCGGGGTGGTTGCGGACTACACCGCCGTGTCCAAGGTGAACCCCGAGTCGAATTCACTGCTGTACCGCGGTTATCCGGTGCAGGAATTGGCGGCCGGCAAGTCGTTTGAAGAAGTGGCCCTGCTGCTGTGGACCGGCGAACTGCCCACCGAGGAGGAGCTGACGCTCTTTGAGGCTTTTGAGCGGGCCAACCGCGCCATGGATGCGACGGTCAAGGCGGCCATCGACCTGCTGCCGCTTGACTGCCACCCGATGGACGTGGGCCGCACGGTGGTGTCGGTCCTGGGTGCGGGCCACCCCCTTGCCGAGGATTCCTCCCCGGAAGCGGAACTGGACAAGGCCAAGTCGCTCTTTGCGCAGTTCCCAGCCGTGGTCGCCTACGACCAGCGCCGCCGTCGCGGCCTGGGCGTCGTGGAACCACGCGCCGACCTGGACTATTCGGCCAACTTCCTGTGGATGACCTTTGGCGAGGAAGCGGCCCCGGAGGTCGTGGATGCCTTCCGCGTCTCCATGGTGCTGTACGCGGAGCACTCGTTCAACGCCTCAACGTTTACGGCGCGAGTCATCACCTCCACGCTGTCGGACCTCCACTCGGCCGTGACGGGCGCCATCGGCGCCCTGAAGGGCCCGCTCCACGGCGGCGCCAACGAAGCCGTCATGCACACCTTCACAGAGATCGGCATCCGTGCCGACGAGTCCCGCGAGGAAGCCGCCGCGCGTGCCAAGGCCTGGATGGAAGAAGCCCTGGCCGCCAAAAAGAAGGTCATGGGCTTCGGCCACCGTGTTTACAAGCACGGCGATTCGCGGGTGCCGACCATGAAGGCTGCCCTGCAGCGGATGGTCGCCCATTACGAGCGTCCGGAAATGATGGGCTTGTACGACGGCCTGGAGCAGGCCATGGATGAGGCCAAGGCGATCAAGCCCAACCTTGACTACCCGGCCGGCCCCACGTACCACCTGATGGGTTTTGACACGGACATGTTCACGCCCATCTTCATCGCTGCCCGCATCACCGGGTGGACGGCGCACATCATGGAGCAGCGTGCCGCCAACGCGTTGATCCGCCCGTTGAGTGCCTACAACGGTGTGGATGAGCGCCACGTGGGCTAGTTCCTGCAGTTGGAGAACGACGGCGGGAGGTCACCTTTGTGGGAAAGGTGGCCTCCCGCCCGTTTGGGGCTGTTTCCCTAAACACTCCCGCGTTTCCTTGACGGGGCGGTACTGTGAGGGTGACGACAGACAGACACCGCCGTTCACAAGGAGCATCGTGGAAAAATCATCCCTGACAGCGCTGGCCCGGGAGCTCATGGTTTCCGCCAAGACCAAAAACAGCGGCCGCAGTGCGAGGACCGTTTATGGCGGGCACGAACGGATCCTGCGCCAGACGGTGGTTGCGTTGACAGCCGGATCGTCCCTGGACGAACACGACAACCCGGGCGAGGCCACGGTCCAGGTGCTCAGCGGCCGCATCGTGCTCAAGACCGACGGCGTTGAGTGGGAGGGCTCCCCTGGCGACCATTTGGTGGTGCCGCTGGCGCGCCACAGTGTCGACGCCCTGGAAGATTCCGCGTTTCTGCTGACCGTGGCGAAGCCCTAGCTTCCCAAATTCTCCGCAGCCGCACTGGCGGGCTTGCGCAGATGTTCCGTGCTGGTGCTTGAAGCCACGGTCTCGTTGTCGTCATTGAGGACGACGCGCCAATGGCCGCGCCACCCCGAGAGGAACTCCGGGAGCCAGTGAATGGCGTCGGCCCACATCAGTGCGTGTGGAAGCTGCACCACAGGATGCCATTGCGGGGCAATCTCGCTGCTTTCAGTGGCGGTGCCGGTAAACCGCTCGCACAGGAACACGGTGGTGAACATGTCCCATGCGGGCTTGGCCGGGAAAACAAACTCAACGGCCCCCGCGGGAATCAGGTCCATGGCTTCAACCGTGATGCTGGTTTCCTCAGCGACTTCGCGGCAGATGGCCTGAACCACGCTTTCCCCCGGCTCCACGTGGCCGCCGATGCCAACGACCTTGCCAGTGCCCACGCCGGTCTTTTTCAAACCCAGCAGCACCTGCTCCTCGTCGTTGACGGTGCGGAGCAGGAAACACAGGGTTACGGGCGCGGCAGTCATTGATTCAGCATACGTCGCGCCCCCGGAAATCTGTGTGGCAGTCGTTGGACCAAAAACACCGAAAATCGGCTGCACCGGTCCAACAACTGGATCATGGACCCGGGTAGGCGTAACAGGGCCGGGCGGGGGCCGCCGAGCGGGCGTGGAGCGTGAGTGACTAGCCCAAGGCGCGGGGGTGGGCTGCCGCGTACACTTCACGCAGTGTTTCGGCCGTGACCAGCGTGTACACCTGCGTCGTGGTGACCGAGGCGTGGCCCAGCAGCTCCTGGACGACACGGACGTCGGCGCCGCCCTCAAGCAGGTGCGTGGCGAAGGAATGCCGCAGCGTGTGCGGGGACACCTCGGCCTCCACCTTGGCATGTCCGGCAACTGTCTTGAGGATCGTCCACACGCTTTGGCGGCTGATCCGCCCGCCCCGCGCGTTCAAGAACAAGGCAGGTGTCCCGCCGCCCTTGGCAACCAGCGCCGGCCGGCCGCGGACCAAATAAGCGTCCAGGGCGCGCAGGGCATAGGAGCCGATGGGCACGATGCGCTCCTTGGACCCCTTGCCGAAGAGCCGCACGAGCGAGGGCCCGTCCTCCAGCGCGTCGGGCAAAACCAGGTCGTCCACGTCCAGGCCAACAGCTTCGCTGATGCGTGCGCCGGTGGAATACAGGAATTCGAGCATGGCAGCATCCCTCAGCCCGGCAGGCGTGTCGGAGCCGGCCGATTCAAGAATGCGTGTCACGTCGTGGACGCTGATGGCCTTGGGCAGCCGCCGTCCGGCCTGGGGCGGGTGGATGTCGGCGGCAGGGTCGGCGTCGCTGATCCCCTCCACGGCCCAAAACTTGTGCAGGCCGCGCACCGCCACAATGGTGCGGGCAACAGACCTGAGCCCAAGGGCCGAACCGCCGTCCGCGCCGTCGGAAAGTCCCTGCGCAAATTCACTCACGTGGTGCCGGGTGATCCGGCCGGGCTCGGTGGCGCCGGCAGCCGTGAGGAACTCTTCATACCGGCGCAGGTCCCGGGTGTAGGCCTGCAGCGTGTTCGGTGCAAGGCCGCGTTCAACGCCGACGTGCAGCAGGTAGTCCTGAATCCCGCGTGCCAACCCGGTCGCCGGGGCGGCGCCAGCCGGTGCGCCCGCGGCTCCGGCAGCGCCCGAACCAGTCTTGGTCACCGCTGGCGCTGGGACGGGTGTTCGGGCCAGGGCGTGTTGCCCGGGCGCAGTGTGGTGAACCCTGTTCGGGCAGCCTGCGCCGCGGCAAGGATGCCGACGACGGCGGACGGGTTGTGTATGCGCCCGCCAAGAACCGCCGCTGCAGCCTCCTCGAGGTCGACCCACGCAAACTGGATCTCGGCTTCTTCCTCGGTCCGCACATGCCGCTGGTCCTCGGGGACCTGGGTGATCTGCCGGGCCAGGTAAATCCTGATGGCCTCGCTGGAGGACCCGGGGGAATTGAAGAAGTCTGTCAGGACATGCCACTGTGCCGCGGCAAGGTCGGCCTCTTCAGCCAGTTCCCGGGCCGCACCGACCACGAAGTCTTCGCCTTCGACGTCCAGGAGACCGGCGGGAATTTCCCACAGATTCATCTGGACGGGGTGCCTGTACTGGCGCAGCAGCAGGACCTGATTTTGTTCGTTCAGCACAACCACGGCCACTGCCCCGGGATGGTCAATGTAGTCCCGGGTCAGTGGTGCGGAGTCGGGCGTCAGTGAAAACGTGTCTGAGACGATGTCCCAGATGCGCCCCTGGTACACCGTGGACTGGGAATGCAGCGTCCGGTAGCTTTCTTCATCGGCAATTGAAGCCGAAGAGCCGACGGCGGCAGGCTGCTCCCCGGCCCCCGATGCACCAAGGTGGTTCACTTAGACCTCCAACAGCCGTGTGGCGCTCTGGCGTTCCAGGGCGGCCGCAACCAAACCGGCAAAGAGCGGGTGCGGCCGGGTGGGACGCGAGCTCAGTTCGGGGTGGGCCTGGGTGGAGACGTAGTACGGGTGGACGCTTGCGGGCAGCTCAACAAATTCCACCAGCTTGCCGTCCGGCGAGGTGCCGGAGAAGACGAGACCTGCCGCAGCAATCTGCTCGCGGTATTTGTTGTTCACCTCGTAGCGGTGGCGGTGGCGCTCGGAAACATCAGTGGCGCCGTATGTTTGCGCAACAACCGATCCTTCGGTGAGCACTGCCGGGTAGAGGCCAAGGCGCATGGTTCCGCCAAGGTCTCCCCTGCCGGCAACAATGTCCTGCTGTTCTTCCATCGTGGCAATGACAGGGTAGGTGGGGTTCTCGTCAAATTCCGACGAGGAGGCACCTTCCAGGCCAACCACGTTGCGTGCATATTCAATGACCATTGACTGCAGGCCAAGACACAGGCCCAGGGTGGGGATCTGGTTTTCGCGGGCGAACTTCAGGGCACCGAGCTTGCCTTCGAGGCCGCGGATGCCGAAGCCGCCGGGGACGCAGATGGCATCAACGTCGCCGAGCGCCTTCACGGCACCGGCCTCCGTTGCGCAGTCATCCGAGGGGACCCAGCGGATCTTGACCCGGGCGCTGTTGGCGAAGCCGCCGGCGCGCAGTGCCTCGGTGACCGAGAGGTAGGCGTCGGGCAGGTCGATGTACTTGCCGACCAGGGCAATTTCAACGTTGTGTGCGGGGTTGTGCACCACCTCGAGCAGCTCGTCCCACTTGGTCCAGTCGACGTCCTTGAAGGACAGGCCCAGGGCCCGCACGATGTAGGAGTCAAGGCCCTGGGAGTGCAGGATCTTGGGGATGTCGTAGATGCTGGACGCATCCGGGCAGCCAATGACAGCTTCCACGTCGACGTCGCAGGCACGGCCAATCTTGGCGTGCATGGCGTCGGGCAGGACACGGTCGGAGCGCAGGATGATCGCGTCGGGCTGGATGCCAAGGGACCGCAGCGCGGCAACGGAGTGCTGCGTGGGCTTGGTCTTGAGTTCTTGGGACGGGCCGATGTAGGGCACAAGGGACACATGGGCGAAGAACACGTTGTTCCGGCCCACATCCTGGCGCACCTGGCGTGCTGATTCCAGGAACGGCTGGGACTCAATGTCGCCCACTGTGCCGCCAATTTCGGTGATGATCACGTCGGGGGCGCTTTCGCCCTCGGCAGGCAGGCGCATGCGCCGCTTGATCTCATCGGTGATGTGCGGGATGACCTGGACGGTGTCGCCCAGGTATTCGCCGCGGCGTTCCTTGGCGATGACGGTTGAATACACCTGTCCTGTTGTGACGTTGGCGGAGCCTTCCAGATTTTCATCGAGGAAGCGCTCGTAATGGCCAATGTCCAGATCCGTTTCGGCGCCGTCGTCAGTGACGAAGACTTCACCGTGCTGGAAGGGATTCATTGTGCCTGGATCCACATTGAGATAGGGATCGAGCTTTTGCATTGTGACCGAGAGGCCGCGTGCACGCAGCAGGTGACCGAGGCTGGAAGCCGTCAGACCCTTACCGAGCGAGGACGCGACACCGCCGGTGACGAAGATGTGTTTGGTCGTCTTGGACTGACCACTGAACCGGGAATTTGATCGTTGCACCACGGAATTCGAGCCTATCATCTAATGAGTCAATAAAAGTTTGCAAACGGTACCCAATTTTTCCCGGGCAGCCGGAAATCTAGGGGGCGGGCCGTGCCGCGTGGGCCAACAATTCCTTGGCATGTGCCTGCGCTGTCACTGAATCCTCCTGCCCAGCCAGCATTCGGGCCAGTTCCACAACCCGCTCCTCGTGAGTCAAAAGCCGCACATTGCTGGTGGTGATTCCTGTTGAGTTCTTGCTCACAGAACTCTTGGTGACCAGGATGTGCTGGTCGGCGAAGGCGGCCACCTGGGGCAGGTGCGTCACCACAAGAACCTGCACGTGCTCGGCGAGCATGGCGAGCCTGCGGCCAATTTCGACGGCGGCCTTGCCTCCCACACCGGAGTCCACCTCATCGAAGACAAAGGTGGGGACGGGGTCGACGGCGGCCAGCACCACTTCCAGCGCCAGCATCACCCGTGAGAGTTCACCACCGGACGCCCCCTTGCCCAACGGCCGGGGCAGGGCACCGGCGTGGGGTGCCAGCAGGAACGCGATGTCGTCCTCGCCGTGAATGCTGCGTTCCGCCGCGGTGATCTCAATGACAAGCCTGGCATCGGGCATGGCCAGCGCCTTCAATTCGCCGCTGACAGCCTTGGCAAGCTTGTCGGCGGCCTTCCTGCGCAGGGTTGTGACCTCGCCTGCCAAGACGCCAAGGTCGGCCACTGCTGCGGCTTCCCCGGCCTCAAGCGTCTCGATCCGCCCCGAGTCGTCGCTGAGCTCCGTCAACCGCAGCCGCGCAGCGTCAGCCCACACGATGACCTCATCGATGCTCGGGGCGTATTTTCGCACCAGCACGGCCAGTTCCCCGCGCCTGTCTTCAACCTCGGCCAGGCGTCCGGGGCCCTCCGAATCCAGGGAGGTGGCGTAGCTGGCCAGGTCTCTGGCAATGTCGGCCATCAGATAACCAACCTCGGACAGCCGCTTGGTTGTTTGGGCCAGCTCCTCATCGGCCTCGGCGACTGTTTCCACCTGCCGCCTGG
Source organism: Specibacter sp. AOP5-B1-6 (assembly GCF_052376555.1). Classification (NCBI taxonomy): domain Bacteria; kingdom Bacillati; phylum Actinomycetota; class Actinomycetes; order Micrococcales; family Micrococcaceae; genus Specibacter; species Specibacter sp. AOP5-B1-6. The sequence goes on along the minus strand of NZ_JBQSVT010000015.1, from coordinate 6,596 downwards.
CGTTTTCCACCAGTGTCGCCGCGTCAATCCCGTCACCATAGTCGGCGGCGCTTAGTGCCTCGTGCGCCCCCAGCGCGGCCTTGCGCAGCTCTTCAACATTGCCAAGCTTCACGGCCGCGGCCTTGAGAAGTTCGTCCTCTGCGGCCAGCGGTTCGACGGCGTCGATCTCCGCCAGTGCCGTCGTCAACGACTCCGCCTCCCGCAAGCGTTCCCGGCTGGCCGAGCGCAGTTCCTGCAGCTCGGACTGGATGGCCCGCCACCGCTCAAAGACGCTCCGGTAGCTGCCCATTTTGGCGGTAAAGCCCTTGTGCGCCTCCGCGGCAAACTTGTCCAGGGCCGCCCGCTGCGCCGACGGGTTCTTCAGCCGGATCTGGTCCGACTGCCCGTGCACGGCAACGAGGGCCTCCCCCAGCTCGTTGAGCACACCGATGGGGGCGCTGCGCCCGCCCACGTGCGCCCGGCTGCGGCCGTCGGCACTGACGGTGCGGGCCAGGATGAGCTGCGCACCGCCGTCGAACTCGTCAATCTCGGCACCGGCCTCCACGGCGCGCACAAGTGCCGGGTGGCCGGCCGGCAGTGTCAGGGTTGCCTCGGCGGAGGCGGACTTGGCGCCGTTGCGCACAGCCCCGGCGTCGGCCCTGTTGCCCAGCAAAAGTCCGACGGCGGTCACCACCATGGTCTTGCCGGCACCGGTCTCGCCGCTCACGACGCTCAGGCCCGGGCCCAGCGGCAGCGTTGATTCGGAGATGACGCCGAGGTCACGGATGCGGATTTCTTCAATCATGTCCGGTCCTCCTCATAAAAATTTGTGGTACCGGAATATGAACTCTCGTGCGGCGGAATGGTCAGGTCCGGCACTTGCGGGATGGGGCCGGTGCGCGGTCCCCCAAGTGCCGACTTGGGGCGGGGCGACTTGATGATGGGCAGCTGGGTGGTTGGAGCCGGCGGCTCTTCAACCGAGGGGCCGCGCCAGCCTTGGACGGGCAGTTCAAACTTCCGCACCAGGCGTTCGGAGAATGTCGACTGCTGGGTGCGTGCCAGCTTGACGGGCTTGCTGGAACGGGTGACCTCGATGCGGGCCCCGGGCAGCAGGTCAACGGTGCGCCGACCGTCGCACCAAATCACGCCATAGGCGTCGTTGCGGCTCAGCACCTCAACCGCCAGCGTGGACGTCGGTGCCACCACGAGAGGCTTGGCAAAGAGCGCGTGGGCGCTGATGGGGACCATCAAAAGGGCCTCGACGCCGGGCCACACCACGGGGCCGCCGGCGGAAAAGGCGTAGGCCGTCGACCCTGTGGGGGTTGCCATCACAACACCGTCGCAGCCAAAGGAGGTCAGCGGGCGGCCGTCAACTTCGGTGACCACCTCGATCATGCGTTCGCGGTTGCCTTTTTCCAGGGCCACTTCATTGAGTGCCCAGGTGTGTGCCACCATCTTGCCTGCCACCCTGACAACGACGTCGAGGCACATGCGTTCCTCCACCGAGTATTTGCGCTCGACGACGGCCGACACGGTTTGGATGAGTTCTTCGCGTTCACTTTCGGCCAGGAAGCCGACGTGGCCCAGGTTCACGCCAAGCAGCGGCACGTCGTACTCGCGGACGAGCTCGGCCGCACGCAGGATCGTGCCGTCCCCGCCCAGGACCATGACAAGTTCAATGTCGGCCAGTGTGACGTCCCGGTCCAGAATCTCCATGTTGACTCCGGAGACGCCCAGATAGCCGGTCATGTCCGCGAGTTCCTCGGCATACATGACGGGAACAATGTTGCTTGCATGAAGCTCAACGCACGCCTCGAGGGCGGCAAGCATCGACTCTTCACGACCCGTATGGGCCAGAATCAAGACGCGCCGTGTCATGTGTTGTTTCCTCATCACCTTGTGCGGGACCGCCAGCTTGCGGGTCCGCTCCTGTCAGGACTGCGTTCGCGGGCCCCGGCTCCCTGGCCTTCACGACCCGGGGCCGTCAGGACCCGCGAACTGCAGGTCCGGGCCAGAGTTTCGCCAGCAGCTTTTCCACAGCCTGTTCCTGCTTTTCGATGGTGCCCTGTTCCTTGATCTTATGCGCAGGCCCCGACACAACACGCGAGGCAAGGAGAAAATACTCAACATTTCCATCCTGGCCGGGGAGGGAGCTGACACCGATGTCCTCCAGCAGCAGCCCGTTGGCAACCGCAGCCGACGCCACCAGGGCGACTGCCCGGCGTCGTTCATTTTCACTGCTGACGACGCCGGTGCGGGCGAGCCGCTCACGGCCCACCTCAAATTGTGGTTTTACCATGAGCAGCAGTTCCCCGCCCTCCTTGGTGGCCAGGGCGAGCGGGGACATGACCAGCGTCAGGGAGATGAAGGACAGGTCGCAGACCGTGAGATCGGCGGGCCCGCCGATGTCGGCCGGCTGCATGTATCGGATGTTCAGGCCTTCGTAAACTTCCACCCGGCGGTCGCGGCGCAGGGACTCCACCAGTTGGCCGTGTCCCACGTCGACGGCCGCCACCGCCGCCGCGCCTTGGCGCAACAGCACATCGGTGAAGCCGCCGGTGGATGCGCCAGCGTCAAGGCAGCGCTTGCCGGCCACGCTGACCTGCGGGAAGTGCGCGAGGGCGCCGGCAAGTTTGTGGCCGGCCCGGGACACATAGTCCTCTTCGGTGCCGGGCAGGACCTCGACGGCGGTTTCGGCGTTGACGGCGTGGGCTGACTTCACTGACGGAACCCCGCCGACGGTGACACGGCCTGCCTTGATCAGGGTTGCCGCCACGGTGCGGGACCGTGCCAGCCCGCGATTCACCAGTTCCTGGTCAAGTCTGGTCATGAGCCCGCCCCTTTTCCGGGCAGTGGCGGCGGAGAAACGGCCGCTGCGGAGAGCGCCGCGGACGGGTCAGCGTCGAGTTCACGCTCCAGCCCTTCAAGCACCCGGCTGTACAGCGCCTTGTGCCCGCCGGCTGGCAGCTGACCGGCCTGTGATGCGAGATCCACGAGCGCGTCAACGGCAGGATCCCCCGTCGGCCCGGATGTGCCGGAACTGGTGTCGGCGTTGGTGTCGGGATTCATGAGCAGCCTGCTGTCATGGCAGCTCTGTGTGCCAGGTGACGGCGGGGTGGGTTGCCTGGTCCGCGTCGGGGACGGCTGCCCACCAAGCGGCGCAGGCGGCACGCCACGCGTCGGTGTCGTCGCTGCTGCCGGCAATCTGCACAGTGAACGTTCCCGAGTCGCCTGTCACGACTGTCGCGGCAGCGCCACCGCAGCTGACTTTTGCGCCGTCGTGCTTCACTTCGGGGTAGGCCGTGTACAGCTGGGACATGGTGTCCACGATGAACCGGGGCCGTTCCGCCGTGCACGCCCGCAGTGCGGATTCACAGGAGTCAACGCCCGTGAGGACCAGCGCCGTTGCCATCCCGGCGTTGTTGCCGCCGAGAATGTCGGTGTCCAGACGGTCGCCCACCACCAGCGGGGCCTTGGCGCCGAGGCGCTTGGCCGCGGTGTGAAACAGCGGCGCCTCAGGCTTGCCGGCCACCAGCGGGTCATGTCCGACGGCGGCACGCACCGCCGCGACAAGGGTCCCGTTGCCGGGGGCGATGCCGCGGTCGCGGGGAATGGTCATGTCCGTGTTGGTGGCGATCCACAGCGCACCGGCATTGATGGCGTAGGCGGCCTCGGCCAGATCAGCCCAACCCAGTGACGGGTCGAAGCCCTGGATGACAACGTCGGGGGCGTCGGTGGCGCTTTCCACCACTTTCATGTCCAGGGCTTGGACTTCCTGGGCCAGCGCCGGGCTGCCGGTGACAAGCACCTTGCTGCCGGCAGGGAACTTTTGGGCCAGTAGGGCAGCCCCTGCCTGGGCGGAACTGACAACCTGGTCGTCGTCAGCTGGTGCGCCCAGTTCACGCAGGTGCGCCGCGACCTGCGCCGGCGTACGGGACGCATTGTTCGTCACGTACGCCAGCTTGACGTTGGCGCCGGCGAGGCCGGTCAGGGCCTCGATGGCGCCGGGTATGGCATTGGGCCCGGCATAAACCACACCGTCCAGATCAGCCAGGACCGCGTCAAAACCGCTCAGCAGCATGTCAGCTGTCATTGCGGTTGAATCCGTTGGAATCCTCGCCTTCCGGGGCGCTGAACTCCACTGAATTGTCGTGGCCGGAGCTGTCCTGGTCTGACGTGTCCTTGTCCGCGAATTCGTCTGCGTCACCGGCGTCAACGCTGTCGGCATCCGATTCTGAGTCATTCGACTCAAAGTAGGAAGACTCGGCATCATCCACGTTTGTCTCGTCCGCCTGCGCCGCGTCACCATTGGTGAGTTCGGCAGCTGCCTGGGTGTCGACGTCGTTCATCACGGGTGCAACGGGTGCGGCCATGACATCTGAAACACGTACACGCGGGGATTCCAGTGGGATGTCCTCGTCGTCGCCGAGGTCGATGATGATCTGGTCGGTGCCTTCGTCGATGCCCAAGGCCTCTTCGGCAACCAGGGCCTGACGTTCCCAGGTCTTCGCTTCGTCCTTGCGGCCGGCGGCGCGCAGGATCATGCCGTACGCCCGGAACAAGCGCGGGCTGAAGGAGAAGGCGCGGTTCATGTCCAGCTGCGGGATCTCCAGGGCGGACAGTGCTGCATCCAGCTCGCCGAGGTCGCCGCGGGCACCGGATTCAACAATGGCCAGCTCGACTTTGCCGGCGGTATCCAAAGTTTCGGCGTCTTCGGACTTGATCAGGTCAAGCGCGCGGTCCGGGCGGCCCAGTCCGCGTTCGCAGTCGGCCATGAGGGGCAGGTGGGCGTTGGAGCCGCTGATCCGTCGGAAGGTCCGCAGTTCACGCAGCGCCTCGCCATACTTGCCGGCGGCGTAGGCCGTCATGGCCACGGCTTCGCGGACACAGGCCAGGCGGCCGCCGCGACGGCTGGCTGCCAGTGCGTGCTCGAAAGCAACCTCAGGCACGAAGTCGATCAAACGCCCGGCCATGACCAGGTGCTTGGAGACCCACTCGTTGTTCTTGGCATCCAAAATGCGCAGCTGGGCGCGGGTGACCTTGTCCAGCTCCTCGCCCGTTACGTCGGGGTCGATTTCAGGTGAACGCTCCCTGTCGGGGCGGTTGGAGCTGCGCAGGTCGCCCGCGTTGCGCTCCGGTGGTGTGCGCGGGCCCGTGGTGCGCGGGGCGCGGTCGTCACGGTTGCCGTGGCTGGGGCGGTCGTTGCTGCGTGCGGGACGGTCGTCACGGTTGCCAAAGGACGGTCGTGAATCGCGGTCGCCGGCGGGGCGACCACCCTGGCCGCCGCGGTTGTCGCGGTCACCATAGGGACGGTCGTTGTTGCGTGCGGGACGGTCGTCACGGTTGCCGTAGGACGGGCGTGAATCGCGGTCGCCGGTCGGACGTCCGCCCTGGCCGCCGTGGCTGGGGCGGTCGTTGCTGCGGGCCGGACGGTCTCCGTAGGACCGGTCGCCGGTCGGACGTCCGCCCTGGCCGCCGCGGTTGTCGCGGTCACCATAGGGGCGGTCGTTGTTGCGTGCGGGACGGTCGTCACGGTTGCCGTAGGACGGGCGTGAATCGCGGTCGCCGGTCGGACGTCCACCCTGGCCGCCGCGATTGTCGCGGTCACCATAGGGCCGGTCGTTGTTGCGTGCGGGACGGTCGTCGCGGTTGCCATAGCTGGGACGGTCGTTGCCGCGAGCCGGGCGATCTCCGTAGGACCGGTCACCGGTCGGACGTCCACCCTGGCCGCCGCGGTTGTCGCGGTCACCATAAGGGCGGTCATTGCTGCGCGCGGGACGGTCGTCGCGGTTGCCATAGGACGGGCGTGAATCGCGGTCGCCGGTGGGGCGGCCACCCTGGCCGCCGCGATTGTCGCGGTCACCAAACGGCTTGCGGTCTTCGCGGCGTCCATTGACCATGGGGCGGTCAGCGCTGCGGTTGTCACGGTCGCCGTAGGACGGACGATCGTTGTTGCGTGCCGGACGGTCGCCGTAGGAGCGATCTCCCGTCGGGCGTCCACCTTGGCCACCGCGGTTGTCGCGGTCACCGTAGGAGCGTTCTCCACCTGAGCGTGCGGGACGGTCTTCACGGTTGCCATAGCTGGGGCGTGAGTCGCGGTCACCAAATGAGGGACGGCCGCTGTTACCTGCCGTACGGCCGCCCGAGGGGCGCCCGCCTTGGCCACTGCGTTCGCTGTAAGGACGCGCCGGCTGACGGTCGTTTGTAGCGGGACGCTCGGCGTAGGGCCTGCCGTTGCCACCCTTGTTGTCTTGACCGCGAGAATTGTCGTCGCGCTTTCCTTCGTACTGCTCAGCCATGCCGACTCCTAAAACTATGAGCGCACTAACTGGCACAGTAACAGCCGCTCTTCACTTTTGATCTTCTACTGCAAAAACCTTGGACCAATCGTCCAGACTACAGTCTAGTCGAGCTTCAGCGCACCACCCATGAATCTGGCGTATCTGGACAAGATGAGTGGCCAATCACAGTACTTTTCGTATTGCTCGTGGCCAACCTCACCCGGTGTCCAGCCGTCGTGCTTCAGCGTCACGGCCGTGGAAGATTCGCCGACGGCAGTGAAGTCAATGCCAACGATCGTGGGGGTCAGTGGATTGTCTCCCAACTGCCACTTAAGA
>NZ_JBQSVT010000014.1:0-116211 GCF_052376555.1 Specibacter sp. AOP5-B1-6 | reverse complement strand
AAATCTCGCCGGCCCCGTAAAGACCTGCCATCCACGGGGTAAAAGAACGAATCCATGATCTACTAGCAACTGTTGCCGGTTTTCACAATCAGAGCCGGACTGCCCGTCAGGCTCTCACCTTGAGCAACTCACCGAACTCGCCGTGGCGGTTCTGTCTTGACACCGATTGGGGTTTTGAAGCGACATGAAAAAACGCGTCGTAGCGAGTGATGTCACCACGGCCAGGCATCAAGGACCGGGCCGGCACCGACTCTTGATCGCAGGTGGAGTTCTCGTCGCCGCTGTGGTTGTCACAGCAGTTGTCGCCGCGATCACCCCTTGGCCATCAGTGATGGTCATCCGCACGGTGTTCGAGAAGGGTGCCGCGTCCACCGTCGCCGAGATGGAACCACACGTTCCCGACACCAAGCTCACCGAGTACCGGGATATCGCTTACGCGCCACCCACCGGCTCACTCCCCCAGTCGGATACAACGCTTGACGTCTTCACCCCAGCCAACGGCAGCAAAAAGTTGACCACCATCGTTTGGGTGCACGGTGGTGCATGGGTTTCGGGCCAGAAGGACAACATTGAGCCCTACATGCGCATCCTCGCGGGGCAGGGTTACACGACCATCGCGCTTAACTACACAACAGCACCGGAAGCCGCCTACCCAACAGCCGTGACGCAACTCAACACGGCGCTGGCTTACATCAGCGAACACGCAGCCGACTGGAACGGTGATCCAAACAGGATCGTGCTGGCCGGCGACTCCGCAGGCAGTCAGCTGGCGAGTCAGCTCGCCCTCCTCACCACCAACCCCCGCTACGCGCACCTCTCGGGGATGACGCCGGGGCTCAAGGAAGGGCAACTCGTTGGGGCCATCCTCAACTGCGGCGTCTACGACATGCCCGCCATGTCCGCCCTCAACGGCATCGAAGCCTGGGGCCTGCAGGTCTCACTCTGGGCCTACGCCGGAACAAAAGACTGGTCATCCAAATCATCCGGCGCACTGATGTCCACGATCGACTTCGTCACTGCTGATTTTCCGCCGACGTTCATTAGCGGGGGCAACGGCGACGCCCTCACCTGGTCACAATCGGTCCCGTTCGCCCAAGCACTCGAGGACTCCGGCGTGTCCGTGACACGGCTCTTCTGGCCGGCAAACCACGAACCAAAACTTCCTCACGAATACCAGTTCCACCTCGATCTCAAAGAGGCAAACGTGGCCTTGGCCGACACGGTCAAATACCTGCAGGCGCTCGATGCGGAGCCTGCTGAGGGCAGCACAAAGCCATCTTGAGCCACAAGTACTGAGCCATCAATCAACCAGGTGGCATCCGTGCCGCCCATTTGGGGTTAGTGGACGACGATCGGCTGGAAGCCCTCGGACCGCAGCGCCGTCAACACCAGCTCGCAGTGTTCGTGCCCCTTCGTTTCAAGGTTCACGGTGATCGAGACATCGCCCATGGAGATGGAGCCTCCCACGCGGGTGTGGTCCACTCCGGTGACGTTGGCGTCGTTTTCGGCGATGATGCGCGAGATCGTGGCCAGCGAGCCGGGCCTGTCATTGAGCATGATGCGCACCGTCATGAACCGGCCGGCGGCGGCAAGTCCGCGCTGGATGACCTTGAGCAGGAGCATCGGGTCGATGTTGCCGCCCGAGAGGACGACCACGGTGGTGCCGGGATTTTCAATCTTCCCCTCCATGAGCGCGGCCACGCCCACGGCGCCAGCCGGCTCCACGACCATCTTGGAGCGTTCGAGCAGGAAGATCAACGCCCGGGCCAGGGAGTCCTCACTGACGGTCACCACGTCGTCGACAAGCTCACGAATGATGGAGAACGGCAGCTGCCCGGGACGGCCCACGGCAATGCCGTCTGCCATGGTTGAAACCTTCTTCAACGGCACCAGCGCATCCGCGGCCAGCGACGGGGGGTACGCCGCTGCGTTCTCAGCCTGCACCCCGATGACCCGGATCTCACGGCCAAGTTCCTTGGCGCGCGCCTTCACGGCCACCGACACCCCTGCCAGCAGCCCGCCGCCGCCAACCCCCATGATGATGGTGTCAACGTTGGGCACCTGGTCCAGGATCTCCAGGCCAATGGTGCCCTGCCCGGCAACCACGTCAACGTTGTTGAACGGGTGCACAAACACGGCCCCCGTCTCGTTGGCGTAACGTTCGGCCTCGGCCAGGGACTCATCCACGTTGTTGCCGTGCAGCACCACTTCGGCGCCATGCCCGCGTGTGGCCGCAAGCTTCGGCAGGGCAACCCCCATCGGCATGTAAATCCGCGCCTTGATGCCCAGCGCCTTCGCCGCCACGGCCACGCCCTGGGCGTGGTTGCCTGCCGAGGCTGCCACCACACCGCGCGCACGTTCCGCCGCAGACAGCTTGGCCATCCGCACGTACGCCCCGCGAACCTTGAACGACCCCGCCCGCTGCAGATTCTCACACTTGAAGAACACCTCCGAGTCGGTCATTCTGCCCAGCGCCCGGGAACTCTCAATGGGGGTCAGGGCAATAATCTCCGCCAACAACTCCCGTGCCTGTTCTACATCTGCAAGGGTCACGGGGAGATCGCTGGTTGCGTTCACGGTACTTTTCTCTTTCTCTACAAAAACGAATGGAACAAAAACTGTGCGCACTGCCCGGCTGCCGGCGGGACCGAACCTGCCGGCTTGGGCCTGCGGATGGGGCGAGTTGGCTTGGGCCTATGGCGCCGGTGGTTGGCGTCCGACGTCGGATCCGGACAAATCTTCTGCGCCGGCCTGGGTGCCACCCTCCTGGGCAACGCCTGCGGCCGGGACCACTTGCGGCAAGCCGTAAATGTCAGGCAGCTCCGGGTCATGCTCCCAGCCGCGCCCGGAAATGTAGCGGATGAAGGAATTTGCCACCGCCAGCAGGGGCACGGCAAACAAGGCACCGAGGATGCCGGCCACGCCGGAGCCCGCGGCAACAGCCAAAATGACCGCCACCGGGTGCAGGGAAACAGCCCGTCCCATGATGAAGGGTTGCAGCAGATGGCTTTCCAGCTGCTGCACGAGCAAAACGATGCCGAGCATGATGAGCGCGTTGACCCAGCCGTTGGCAACCAGGGCCAGGAGAACGGCAACGGCACCCGTCACCAGCGCACCAACTACGGGAATGAATGAGCCCACGAAAACCAGGACACCCAGCGGCAGTGCCAACGGTACCTGGATGATGGCTGCACCGGCACCGATGCCGATGGCGTCAACGGCGGCAACGAGTATCTGCACACGGGCGTAGCTGCCCAGTGACACCCACCCACGGCGCCCTGCACCATCAACGGCCGGCCGGGCACGGCGTGGAAAAAACTTGACGATGAAGGCCCAGATGTCCTGGCCCTCCAGCAGGAAGAACAACAGGATGAACAAGGTCAGCAGCAGCCCGATGGTGAAATGGGTGAGACCGCTGCCCACACCCAACGCTCCTGACAAGATGGCGTTCGTATTGTTTTGCAGTGCCGCCAGCGCCTCGTCGAGGTACTTTGTCATCTGGTCGTTGCTCAGCCCCAGCGGCCCGTCGGTCAGCCAATCCTGGATCTTGATCAAGCCTATGACGGCCTGTTGGCTCAAATCCGAAAAACCCGCAATCATTTGCCGCCCGACGAGGAACAAGGCGCCCACCACCACGACGACGAGACCCACCTCCGCGATCGCAACACTGAGGCCCTGCGGGACCCCAATTTGTTTCAGCTTCTTAACCAGGGGGCGCAGCAGGGAAGCCAGGATGGTGGCCACCATGATCGGGATGAGCAGGATCATGACCTTGCTCAGCAGCCAGATCAGCATTGCGGAAACAATCAGCACAACGGCCACCCGCCACGACCACGCGCCAGCCACCCGCATTCCTGCGGGGACCATGGAAGACTCGTCCAGCGGAGAGTGCCTTTGCTGCTGTGGTTCGAGCGTCATAGCTCAATAATTCCCCATGAGGGCCGAATACTGTAACCGGTGCCCATCCATTGGGCAGCGCGGGACCCGCGCGTCGGTCACAGGACCGCTTCCACGCCCCAATTCATGGTGAAGGACTCCCCCTCGGCCAGCCACCTCAGGCCGTCGCCGGAGTTGAACGCGTTGGCCGGGCCCGTCATGGGTTCCATGGCAACGGCGAAGGACCGGCCGGGGAATTGCTCCGTGACGTACACGTGCACATGGCTGACGCTTCCGTCGTGCCACAAACTCACGCTGCGACCGTCCGGGCCGGACAGCGTGTGCCGGGCAACGCCGTCGTCCGTCTGCAGATCCGTGAAGGCCGCGTCCATCACGGACTCCGGGACGGACCTGCCCCCGCGCAGCTCGTACCGCCCCGACACCGCTTCGGCCCCTGTTGGAATCATGCGGTCGTCGGCGGTCAAGAACGTGTTGGCATGGACCTGGATGCGCAGCTCTTCGGGCGCCACGGTGCCGAGCCTGAAATATGGGTGCGCGCCAAGGACGAAGGGGGCCCGGCGCGCGGAGTCGTTGATCAGGGTCTGGGAGACGCGCAGGTGGCCCGCGCCATCCAATTCGTAGCGGACCTGGTGCCGGGCCAGGAACGGGTAGCCGTGCTGGGGATGAATGACCGCCTCAAGCAGCACATGCGTGTCGCTTGCCTCCAGGGCGTGGTAGCCGGTGTTGCGCAACAATCCGTGGATGGCGTTGTTGCGGTCAACCTCCGTAATGTCCAGCTGCTGGACGGCTCCATCCAGCTCCCACAGCCCGCCGTCGATGCGGTTGGCGAACGGTGCCAGCGTGATTCCGGCCGCTCCCGGGGCGATGGCGTCGAGGGGGTAGCTCTCCACCAGGGCCACACCGCCCCTGTCGTAATGGCGCAGTCCGGCCGCCAGTGAAACAACAATGGCGGTGGCATCCGCGCGTCGCAGGGTGAACTGGGTTCCGGTGGCCGCCCGCGGTTCAGGGGCATCATTGGGGGTTGTCATGGGGATCAGAGTACCGCTAAACGACCGCCGGCAACACAGCGTTTCACCTGGTTAGGTTCAAATCCACCCACCCTAATGTAAGATTTTGTTTGAAAGTGTTTATTTTGATCCGATTTCGAGTAAGGGCCCCCATGTTGGCACCAGAGCGCCAATCGCGCATCCTCAAGGAACTGCAGCTGCACGAGGCGGTCCGCGTTGCCGACATTGCGACGGCCTTGAATGTCAGCGAAATGACCATTCGCCGCGACATTGAGGCCCTTGACCAGAACGGGCTGGCCCGCAAGATCCACGGGGGCGCCATGCGCCTCGCGCGGCTCAGCGCCCTGGAACCCGGCTTCCTGCTCAACGTCGACAAGCAGCTTGAAGGCAAGCTTGCCATTGCCCGGCAGGCGCTGGCACTGGTCCAGCCCGGGATGACACTTGCCCTGACCGGAGGCACCACAACGTACCAACTCGCTGTCGGCCTGGCCGCCGAACTTGAACGGCTGCGCAGCTTGACCGTGGTCACCAACTCCTTGAAAATCGCCGAGCTGCTGTACCTCCAGCAAGGCAGCTCGGACCTGAAGGTCATCGTCACCGGCGGGGAACGGACACCGTCCGAGGCCCTGGTGGGTCCGGTGGCCCGCATGGCGCTGAACCACCTGAACACCGACATTTGCTTCATGGGCGTCCATGGTTTGGACACCGACCGCGGCCTGACCAGCCCGAACCTGCTTGAAGCCGAGACCAATGCGGCCTTCATCGAGGCCACCACGCGCCTGGTGATCCTGGCCGACGGCACCAAGTTCCAGGTCCGCTCGCTGGGTTCGATTGCACCCCTGAGCGCCGTGGACACCATCATTACCGACGACGCCGTCAGCCCGGCCGCCGCCGAACTGTTTGCCTCCCGTGTCCCGCACTTCATCACATCACCGGCTGCTGCCGCCAACACCTCCAGGAAAACTTCATGACCACCCCCACAAAAACACTTCTGGCCGACGGCCGCGAGCTCATCTACTTTGACGACGGGGCCGTGGCCAAGAACCATTCAGCCCCCGACACGCGTCCGCTTGATCCGCGCTCGGAGGCAAACACCGGCGAGCTGCGCTTTGACGCCCTCACGGGAGACTGGGTCGCGATTGCCGCGCACCGGCAGACCCGCACCTACCTGCCACCTGCCGATCAGTGCCCGCTGTGCCCCACAACCGGGGCGAACCTCTCGGAGATTCCCGACTCGGACTACGACGTCGCTGTTTTTGAGAACCGCTTCCCGTCGTTGGGACCTGCTGTCGGCCCGGTGCCGGAATTCCCCGCCTGGGGCACGCAGGGCCGCGCGTTCGGCCGCTGTGAGGTGGTTGCCTTCACCCCCGAACACACCGGATCCTTTGGCGCCCTGTCGACCGAACGTGCCCGCACCGTCATCGATGCCTGGGCCCACCGCACCGAGGCACTCAGCGCGCTGCCCGGGGTGAAGCAGGTCTTTCCCTTTGAAAACCGCGGCCAGGACATTGGTGTCACACTGCACCACCCGCACGGGCAGATCTATGCTTATTCCTACGTGCCGCCGCGCAGCCAGGTCATGGCCGCTGCCGCTCGGAATTTCTACGACGACAACAACGCCACGGCGACACTCCTGGGCGACATTGTGGCCAAGGAATCAGAGGCCGGCGAACGCATGATCGCCCAGGGCAGGCACTTCAGCGCCTATGTGCCCTTTGCCGCCCACATGCCCCTGGAAATCCATCTCACCCCGCACCGGCATGTGCCCGACTTTGCCGCGCTCAACGACGCCGAGCGGGACGAGCTCGCTGTCATGTACCTGGATGTGCTGCGCACCCTGGACAAGCTGTACGACACGCCCACGCCCTACATTGCGGCCTGGCACCAGGCCCCGCTGGATGCGTTCCTGCGCCCGGCAGGTCGCTTCCACCTCGAGCTCACATCCCCGCGCCGGGCAGCCGACAAGCTGAAGTTCCTGGCCGGCTCCGAAGCCGCCATGGGCGCTTTCATCAACGACACCACCCCCGAGCAGACCGCAGCCACGCTGCGCAACACCGCCGCAACACTGAAAGCAGGACTGGCATGAGTGCGTCCATCGATGCCGCCCAGGTGGCCAAGGCCTTCGAGGCCGCCTATGGCACAGCACCCGACGGCGTTTGGTCGGCCCCTGGCCGGGTCAACCTGATCGGCGAGCACACAGACTACAACGAAGGCTATGTGCTGCCGTTCGCCATTGACCGTGCCGCCGCCGTGGCGATCCGCCTGCGCGGGGACACCACCGCACGGCTCGTCTCCAGTTACGGCAACCAGGGCGTTGTCACCGTTGACTTGGACACGCTCTCCCGCGACACCATGAGCGGCTGGACTGCTTACCCCCTGGGCGTCGTGTGGGTCATGCGCCAGCTGGGCATCACCATTGGCGGCTTTGACCTGTATTTGCAGTCAACTGTCCCCTCGGGCGCCGGCCTTTCGTCCTCCGCCGCCATCGAGTGCGCTGTCGCCACGGCCTTCAACGAGCTGGCATCCGCCGGACTGGGCCTGAACGAACTGGTTCTTGTTGGCCAGCGTGCCGAAAACGAAGTTGTTGGCGCACCCACGGGCATCCTCGACCAGTCGGCGTCACTGCTCTCCACAGACGGCCATGCCGTGTTCCTTGACTGCCGCACACAGGAATCCAAGCTCGTGCCGCTTGATCTGGCCGCCGCCGGGCTGCTGATCCTTGTCGTGGACACCAAGGTCAGCCACTCCCATGCGACCGGCGGCTACTCTGCCCGCCGCGCCTCCTGCGAGCTGGGTGCCGAGGTGCTCGGGGTGCGTGCCCTGCGCGACGTCGCTGCCGCCGAGCTGCCCGAGGCTGCGGGCCTGCTCGATGAGGAGACGTTCCGCCGGGTGCGCCACATCGTGACGGAGAACCAGCGTGTCCTTGACACCGTTGCGGTGTTGGACGACGCCGGACCGGCCGCCATAGGTGCGCTCCTCACCGCAAGCCACGCCTCCATGCGTGACGACTTTGAGATTTCCTGCGCCGAGCTGGACCTGGCGGTTGACAAGGCACTGGCCCACGGGGCCCTGGGTGCCCGCATGACCGGCGGCGGGTTTGGCGGCTCGGCCATCGCCCTCATCCCCGCAGCCGCGGAGGAACAGGTGCGCGCCGCCGTCGTCCATGCCTTTGCCGAGGCAGGCTTCGGCGTTCCTGACATCTTCGCCGTCTCCCCCGCCCCGGGAGCCCGCAGGATCCACTAGCCCCTGCGCCAAACCTCCACCCTTAACCCACAAGTGACCCGCAGAAGTGGTTGCTGTATCAATCGTTTTCGATTGATCCAGCAACCACTTCTGCGGGTCACTTTCTAACGGGGGCTACTTGAGGCGGTAGTCCCTGTGGTGCTGCTGGGCTTGGACGATCTGGCCAAGGATCTCTTCGGAGTCCTTGTGCTTGTCGCGGTATTTCGGCTCCATGCCCTGGATGGTCTTTTCCTCGTCCATGAGCAGGTTGTAGACCCGCTCACGCTCGGCTGAATCTGCCGTGTAGTCAAGGTCCAGGTAGCTTTCGGCGTGGCGGCGGGCGTTGTTCAGGACCGTCTGGGCCTTGCCCGACTTGCTCACCAGCGAGGCGATGATGGTGATGGCCAGAACGCCGATGATCACGATCAGCGAAAGACTGGTGCTGATCTCGAAGACCGGAACGTGCTCGCCGTCGTTGATGAACGGCAGGTTGTTCTCATGCAGTGCGTGCAGCACCAGCTTCACGCCGATGAAGGCGAGGATGGTGGCGAGGCCGTAGGAGAGGTAGATCAGCCGGTCCAGCAGGCCGTCAAGGAGGAAGTAGAGCTGGCGCAGGCCCATGAGGGAGAACGCCGTCGCCGTGAAGACGATGTACACGTTCTGGGTCAGGCCGAAGATGGCCGGAATCGAGTCCAGTGCAAACAGCAGGTCGGTGCCGCCAATGGCGACCATGACCAGCAGCATCGGGGTGAGGACCTTCTTGCCGTCGATCTTGGTGAAGAGCTTGTCGCCGTCGTACTTGTCGGAAGTGTTGAACAGCTTCTTGGCCAACTTGATGATGAAGTTGTCGGCGTCGTCGCCTTCGCTGTCCTCTTCCTTGAGCAGGTTCCCTGCCGTGACAAGCAGGATGATGCCAAAGATGTAGAACATCCAGGACCAGGTGTTGATCAGTGCTGCGCCGGCAAAAATGAACGCTGTGCGGGCGATCAAGGCGAAGACGATGCCGAAGAGCAGAACCTTCTGCTGGTCTTCACGCGGAACCTTGAAGCTGGCCATGATGACGAGGAAGACAAACAAGTTGTCAACGCTGAGGGCCTTTTCGGTGATGTACCCGGCGAAGTACTCCCCACCCATGGTGGGGCCGCCGAAGATAAACACTGCCACGCCGAAGACAACGGCCAGGCCAACATAGATTGAGGACCAGATGGCTGCTTCACGCAAGGTGGGAATGTGCGCCTTGCGGATGTGGAAAAAGTAATCAAAGGCCAGAAGGCCCAAAATTATGACAATGGTAATGCCCCAGATCAGAGGGGATAGGTTCATGAGCTGCTCTCGCTAGTTAACTGCATTGGGTGTTGCTTATTTCGGTTTTGAAAAGTAAGGCTATAGAGGCAACGCCCGGTCCCCACGGGGCCGGGCGTTGCACCAATAATTCTTGGGAGGGGCGTTTAGTCGTTGCCCCGCATGATGGCCAGCAGGCGCAGGATCTCCACGTACAGCCATACGAGCGTCACTGTCAGGCCGAAGGCCGCAGTCCAGGAGTACTTGGTGGGCAGTCCGTTTTGCACACCCCGCTCAATGGAAGTGAAGTCAACGATCAGCGAGAACGCGGCCAGGCCGATGGCCAGCAGGCCGAGGACGAAGCCAAACGGGATGCTGGTGCCCGGGATCTCCATGCCGCGCATGCCCCATGGGTTGCTTGTGGCGCCGAACATGACCATGCCAAAGTTGATCAGCGAGAACAGCGCATAGCCGCCGAGTGCGATCATGAAGAATCGGGTCATCTTCGGGGTGGCACGGACCTTGCCGTTGCGGAACAACACCAGGGTCACGACGAACACACTCAAGGTGCCAAGGACTGCCTGGATCACGATGCCCGGGTACATGCCTTCGAGCAGGCCGGAGAACCCGCCGAGGAACATGCCCTCGAACAGGGCGTAGCCAAGGATGAGCACCGGGGAGGGCTGCTTCTTGAACGAGTTCACCAGGCCAAGCACCAGACCGACAATCACGCCCGGCCACATCAGCACGGGAACGATCCAGCCAAGGGCTGCACCCACCAACACCAAGGCGAGGGTGAACACAGTCTTCATGATGACGTCGTCGTACGTCATGCGGCCGGTCTGTGCGGCGTTGGCGGACGGCTTGCTGTACATGTCCTGCAACTGCTGCGCGGACAACTGCGTCTGGGCCGCCATGGTGTCGGCTCCGCCATTGACGTAGCCGCGCTGGGACGAGGGTGTGTCCTTGAAGTTTTTGTTGTTGGCAAAAACCGGATTACCACCAAGGGCCATGATGCTGCTTCCTCCTAAATAGGGGGTAAAGATATTTACTAACTCTATCAAGTCAGCCGCCCGGAACCACTTTTTTATTCCCTCCGGCCCCCATTGCCAGCCCATTCCCAGCAAACGTTCACCTGTTGTTCGCTTAAGCCCCCGCAAACAGGTCCGGAAGCCGGGCTTCGCCGTGAAGCCACAGGGGTGTAGAACGACGACGGCGCGCACTGGGCTCGTATTGGCGTACGTCAGAGTGGGCCGAACCTCGCAGCGGCCTGCTGCCGGTATGTTCATGCAGCCACAACGCCACAGCAGCAATCTGAGCCGCCGTGGAAACAATTTCGGGGTTGTGTCAGTTTGGCGCTGCCGCGGGCCAACGGAAACCATGGCTTCCGCGCACTGGCGGTCTTTCGTGGTACCCCCGGTGGGACTCGAACCCACACTGTGTCGATTTTAAGTCGATTTTCTCTGCCATTGGAATACGGGGGCTTTGCCGGAGAACTGATCCGGCTCACGTCAACATTACTGGATGGGCAGCCCCCGCAGGAAACCGGCGATCAGAGGGAGTTGAATGGTTCCGAATATTTAAAGTGTCCGTGTTGGCCGGGAACAAAGGCGTCCAACGCCAAGGCCATGAAATGCGATCCCCACGACGGGTCCGGGGAGGCGATCCCCATGGAGTCCGCCGGCACAAAACCAAAGCGCGGGTAGTACTCGGTGCTGCCCAGCAGCACGATCGTTTGCTCGGCCATGTCGTTGGCGGCAGCGATGGTGGCGTGCATCAAGGCCGACCCGATGCCCTGCCGCTGGTAGCCCGGCAGCACGGCGATGGGCCCCAGCCCCAACGAGTCCGCCGCCCCGATCCAGGCCCTGGTGGTAATGACGTATCCCAGGATTTCGCCCCGCTCCGATTCGGCCACGAGCGACAACCTGGGCAGGTACTCGCGTGCAGCAAAAAGTTCACGCAGCAACCGCGCCTCAACGGGCTCGGGAAACGCAGCCTCCACCAGGGCCAGAACCTCGGGCCTGTCCCCGGCATGTTCACGACGGATAATCATCAGCTCAGTCTAGTGCCACAAGCTGCCGGCTTCCCGGCCACGGCCGGCAGCAGGATAGACGAAAACGGCCCTCCCCACAGCCTGCGTGCAGACTGTGGGGAGGGCCGCCGTCGAACGCGGTTCAGAAGCGCTGGCTACTTGCTCGCGGTTGCTTCTTCCTTGGCTTCAGCCTTGGGGGCTTCAGCTGCGGGGGCCTCGGCCGGCTTCGCAGCGGGCTTGGGCTTGGGCGTGGCAGCGGCAACGAATGTGGCGCGCGGAGCCTGCAGGTTCTCCAGCTGGGCCATGTCGCGGCCCGCAATCATGGTGACAAACCAGTCCGAGAGGACGCGGACCTTGCGCTCCACGGTGGGCATGGCCAGGCCGTGGTAGCCGCGGTGCGCCAACCAGGCCGGTGCACCCTTGAGCTGGATGCCCATGATCTTGGCAACACCCTTCCACTGGCCGAAGCCGGCGACGGCGCCAAGGTTCTTGTGCTTGTAGCCCTTCAAGGACTTGTTGAAACGGCTGGCCCACAGGTTCTTGGCCAGGCGCTTGGCCTGACGCAGGGCGTGCTGGGCGTTGGGGACGCAGGTGCCATCCGGCAGGCCGCCGGTGACATCCGGGACAGCCGCAACATCGCCGGCAGCCCAGGCGTTCTCGATGACACCGAATTCGCCGTTGACCTGCAGGTTCACGTTCACGGAGACACGGCCGCGGGGTTCGATCGGGAAATCGGTGGAGCGGACCATGGGGTTGGCCATGACGCCAGCGGTCCAGATCAAGGTGTCGGCGTCGAACTGCTGGGCAGTTGTCTTGTCCGGCAGGTTGATGAGCTTGATGTTGTTGTCTTCGGCGTTGTCCAGCGAGGTGTTCAGCAGGACCTCGACACCGCGGCTGCGGAGGTGCTCCACAACCCACAGTGCCTGGGACTCGGTGACCTCGGGCATGATGCGACCCATGGCTTCAACGAGGACGAAACGCAGCTCCGACTGCTCAACGCGGGCGTTGAGCTTGACGGCGGCGCGGGCCATGTCTTCGAGTTCGGCGATGGTTTCAATGCCGGCGAAACCGCCACCGACGACGACGAACGTCAAGGCGCGCTTGCGCTTGGCCGGGTCGGTCTCCGTGGAGGCCTGCTCAATGAGGGAAAGAACCTGGTTGCGCAGCGCAACGGCTTCCTCGATGGTCTTCAGGCCGATGCCCGATTCGGCCAGGCCCTTGATCGGGAAGGTGCGCGTGATGGCACCTGCAGCCACGACGACGTCGTGGTAGGTCAGCTCGAACGGCTCGCCGCCGTCGGCCGGGGCCACAACGGCCTTGCGGTTCTCGTGGTCAATGGCAGTGACGGAACCCTGAATGAGTTCGGTGTGCTTGAGGTGCTTGCGGTGGGAGACAACCGCGTGGCGCGCCTCGATGTTTCCGCCGGCCACCTCGGGCAGGAACGGCTGGTACGTCATGTAGGGCAGTGGATCGACCAGGGTGACGATGCCACCTGATTTTGCGATCTTCTTCTGCAGGTTGAAGGCCGTGTAGAGGCCGACGTAACCGCCGCCAACTACAAGGACGCGCGGACGTGCTGAAAAGGTTGGAGTGATTGCCATGTCTCCATAATACAGTTCTTTGTGAAAATATTCACTAGCCGAGTGCACAACGGCTTAACATGACGGTTTCTGGCCGTTTTGGGACTGGTTGGGGACTGTCTCGAGACTGGGCAGGCAGGGCTGCGCCCGGACAGTGGGGACCCTCGCCGGGCCCGCGGGAAATCACGACGGCGAATTCCCGGGGCCGCAGGCGGCTGGACCTAGTGCTTGTGGCTTGCCTTGTCGGGACGGCTGTCGCGCCTGCTGGACAGAGTTTCCGGGGCTGGCTTGGTGGACACATCCGACGTCGGCTTGGCTGACTTCCCGGAGGCTGCCGCCCCCGCCGCCCCGGAGTCGCCGTCAACAGCTTTTCCGCTGGATGCGCCGCTTGCACGGCCGTCACTGGCGGAAGTTCCGCCACTTCCGGAACCGCCACCGGGGCCGGAACCGGAACCGCCGCTGGGCCCCGCGGCTCCGTTCGCGCCGGACGAGCCACCGCCTGCCGCGCCTTCCGGCTGAGCCAACCGGCGACGTGCAAGCAGCACGTGCGTGGTCCCGCCAGCACCAATCAATACGAGAAGCCCAACGGAACCGAGGACCAAAATCTGGGGCAGCGGGCTGGTGATCTGTTCCGCCGGAACCGCCACAGGGGCCGCCATGTCCGTCAAGGTTGGCTTGGGCTGCGGCACAGCCTCGACCGCGCCGCCGTCGTCCGCGGGCGGGGTGACCTCGCTGCGCCGGTGCACGTGAATCCACTCCGCAATGCTGCCCAGCGGGTTTGCCTCCACGTCCGGCACATCGGCGTTCAAGGCCGCGTCGGCGTCGAGAATCCCATAGCCGTAAATGGCGTTGGGCACGCCTTCGCCCTTGGGTTGGGCCGTTGAAATGATCCTGTTGATGACCTGGGCAGCGCTCATCTCAGGGTATTTGGCACGAATCAGCGCGGCCACGCCCGAGACGATCGGGGCGGCACCGCTTGTGCCGCTCCAGCGTGCGTACCCGCCGCCGGGCAGTCCCCCGGCAAGATCTTCGGCGGGTGCGCTCACGCCGATGCTGATGCCTTGGGAGGAGGAATCGACGCTGGCGGATCCGTCCTTGTCGAGGCCGCCCACGGCCAAAATTCCCGGGATGGTGGCCGGGGCCCCCACCTGTTCACTGCCGGTTTTCCGGTTGCCTGCGGCCGCCACGATGACGACATCCTTGGACTCGGCGTACGCAAAGGCGTCGTCCCAGCTTTGCGGCCAGGCCGTTGAGGTGCTGCCAAGGGACATGTTGATGACCTTCGCGCCATTGTCCACAGCCCATTTCACGGCGCCCGGGATCTGGTCGTCAATGTTTTTGCCCGAGGGGTTGTCGCCGCCAAGCCACACCGAAACGCTGAGCAGTTCCGCCTTGGGCGCCACCCCGATGACACCGTCGGTGCCTGCTCCGACAGTGGGTTTGGCGGGCGCCGTCGTGCTTGGTTTTGCGGTTGACTTGGTTGTCGCCTTCGCTGAGGGGGTGCTTGCCTTGTGACCGCGGCCCGCAAGCATGGTGGCCACCAGGGTGCCATGCTCGGGTTCGGCGCCAATGCCCTTGGTACCGTCGGCATTGCCAGCGCCGGACATGTCGGTGCCACCCACCACTGCCCCCTTGAGGTCGGGGTGGGACTTGTCGATGCCGCTGTCGATGATGGCCACCTTGACGCCTTCACCCTGCGAAACGTCCCAGGCCTTCTCGATCCCAGAGTTCTGCAACCAGTATTCCCGGTTCCGAATGTCGTCCGCCGACGCCGCCGGGGCAGCCGCCACCACCAGCGAGCCTGCCAGGGCAAGCGTCATCAACGCGGCAGCGATGGGACGCAACCGTGGGCCTAACTGCATAAACGCTCGTTTCCGTTTGATACCTGGGTCAGCCGCGGGCCGCACCCAGTGCGATTCCGTCCAGAATATCGTGTTCGCTCGTCGTTGCCGATTCCAGCCTTCCTCCGCTGAGTTGCGCCAGGCGCCGCAGCACCGTGCGCCAGATCAGTGCACCCGCGCCAATGACGTCGACACGCCCGGGATGCATGAAGCCAAGTTCCGCCCGTTGCGTGCGCGTCATGGCCAGCAGTGCTGTCGCCGCGGCGTCAATTTCCTCAAGAGGCACGACGGCGGCATGAATCGCCTCGCTCTGGTAGCTCGCCAACCCGAGGGCGTGCGCCGTGATGGTGGTGATTGACCCGGCCACACCCACGATGCCGTCGACATCCCCCAGCGGGACCACGGCCAGCACTTCTGACAGCTTGTCCTCGATGGCGGCTTCGGCTGCGGCAATTTCCGCCGGGGTGGGGGGATCGCTTTGCAGGTAGCGCTCAGTGAAGCGCACGCAGCCCATGTTGGTGCTCAGCGCGCCGCTGACGCCGTCGGCATCGCCCATGACAAATTCGGTGCTTCCACCGCCAAGGTCGACGACGAGAACGTTGCGGTTTTCCTGCATGGGCAGGACACTGACCGCGCCGGCGAAGGACAACGCCGCCTCCTCGGAACCGCTGACCACGTCGGGAGCCACACCCAGCCGTGCCTCGATGCCTGCAACAAAAACGTCGCGGTTGCCCGCGTCGCGCGTGGCGCTGGTGGCAACAAAGCGCACCCGCTCCACGGCTGCCGAGCGGATCAACGCCGCATAGTCGTCCACGGCCGCAAAGGTGCGCTCCAGCGCTTCCTCCGCCAACATGCCTGTGACATCCACGCCCTGGCCCAGCCTGACGACCCGCATTTCGCGGTGCACGTCGGTGAGGCGCTGACCGCCGTCCCCGTCCTGCACGACATCTGCAATCAGCAGCCTGATGGAATTGGTTCCGCAGTCTATGGCAGCAACGCGCACCGGGCTCAGCTCCCCTGCTGGTTCAAATGCTTGACGTGGCGGCTCAAGTCCTTGTTGGGAACGGGCGCCCCGTCATCCCAGGCGCCTGCACAATGGCAGGTGTCGGCCGTCCACCACGGCGCCACGGCGGCAAGTGCCTCATCACCCAGCGGATTGACGCCGGGACCGGCTGCCAGGGAGTGGCCAATCAACACGTGCAGGCATTTCACGCGCGTCGGCATGCCTCCGGCGGAAATTCCGGCAATCTCCGGAACCGGGCCGGTGCCTGCACGTTCACCAATGGCTTCACGGGCCGCAATGTAGCTGTCGTGGGCCTTGAGGTAGGCGGCGGCCAGCTCGCTGTCGCTGCCGAGCCTGTCGGTCATTTCGTTCATGAGTCCGGCAGCCTCCAGGCGGGAAGCTGCAGCGGTGATGACGGGGTGCGTCAAATAGTACGTGGTGGGGAAGGGAATCCCGTTGCTGAGCCGCGGTGCGGTGGCTGCCACCAGTGGATTTCCGCACACGCACCGTGCCGGGATCTCAACCACGTCGCGCACCGGCCGGTTGAGCTGGCGGCTGAGCGTGTCAAGGTCGTGCTGTGTGGGGACGCGCCCGCCTGAGGCGGAGCTTGGCGTTGCGGGCACGGGGGCCTTTCCTAAAACTGTTTTGATGCGCGCCGGCGTTGAGTGCCGTGACAGCCGGCTGGAGCTGTCGGCGCATCGTGGTGTGGCGGTTGTGTTCAACCAGCTATTTTAGCGTGCCGCCGTCAATGCGGTTTCCTCCGCCTGTGGCCGGCTCAGGGCGCGGGCTCGGCAGCTGGTGCGGGCTCGGCTTCCGGGGCGGGCTCCGGTACAGGTTCGACGTCGGGAGCCGGCTCCGCGCCCGGGGCCGGCTCGGGCGCCGGCTCGGCATCCGGCGCCGGAGTGGCTGGCGCAGCCGGCGCAGCTTGCACCTCTGCGGACTTTTGCACCGCGTCCCACAGGCTGTCCACCCAGGGCTCAACGGACAGTGATGTGGCGTTCTTGGCGCTGGTCGCCTGGGCGGTCGCTGCCTTGGCTGCGTCGACTGAATCGTCCGTGGCCTCGACCCCATTTGCCCCGTAGACCCAGTATCCGGTTTCCCCGGGCATGAGCATGCTCACCCTGTCGCGGGCCTGCTGCTTGATGTAGGCGGGGTCGTCCCAACGGGCCAGTTCCGACTTGTAGGCGTCCTGCTGGACTTCCTTGGCGGCAATGTCTTCGTGCAGTGCGGAGATTTCAGCCCGCTGTTCCAGGAAGGTGTGGACATTGGGTGCCAGCAGCAAGGTCACAACGCCCATGGCCAGGCCCAGCACCAGGAGCCGTCCGGAGAAGGACCGTGCCGGCACGGGGCTGTTGCCGCCCTCGTGGATCACGCCGTCCTCGTGGCTGCGGCTGTTGGGCCCGGAAGCACGCTGCCGCTCATTTTTGCCGCCTGCAGTGCCAGTTCCAGACTTGCCGTTGCCGGTCTTGCCGCCGGCGGCACCCTTGGCTGCTGTGCCGCTGCCTGATGCGCCGCTGCCTGCCTTGCCACCGCGGTGGGTGGGTGAACCGTCCGCGCCGGGGTCCGGCGTCGTGCTGGGGTGTGCAGATTTTTCTGCAGCCTTGTCCGGGGCACTGCCAATACCGGCTGTGAATTGTGCTTTAGGCACCGAGGGCCGTCGCGTGGCCATGCATCTCCTAAGGACTTCTGCCGATCAAAACGTGCGCCACCTGTGTTCGCCGGGGCAACAGCTGTCTCCGGAGACGACAAAGCCGCGGCAGCGAACCAAGGTGTGTGTTCCACCTTAGCGAGCTGCCGCGGCTGTTGTTGCTATTTAGCCCTTGAAACGCGGGAACGCGCTGCGGCCTGCATAGCGTGCGGCGTCGTCGAGCTCTTCTTCGATGCGCAGCAGCTGGTTGTACTTGGCAACGCGCTCGGAGCGGGCCGGGGCACCGGTCTTGATCTGTCCGGCGTTGGTGGCAACGCAGATGTCAGCAATGGTGGTGTCTTCGGTTTCGCCTGAGCGGTGCGAGGTGATGGTGGTGTAACCGGCGCGCTGGGCCATGGACACGGCGTCCAGGGTTTCGGTGAGCGAGCCGATCTGGTTGACCTTCACCAGCAGCGAGTTCGCGGTTGCAGCCTCGATGCCGCGGGAAAGACGCTCGGGGTTGGTGACGAAGAGGTCATCGCCCACGATCTGGACCTTGTCGCCAATGGCGTCGGTCAGGGTCTTCCAGCCTTCCCAGTCGTCTTCATCCAGGGGATCCTCGATGGACACGAGCGGGTAGTCGGCGACGAGTTCGGTGTAGTAGGCGCTCATCTCGGCGGCGGAAAGTGCCTTGCCCTCGAACTGGTAGGCGCCGTCCTTGAAGAATTCGGAGGAGGCAACGTCCAGGGCCAGGCCGATGTCCTTGCCGGCTTCGTAGCCTGCACGCTTGATGGCTTCCAGGATCAGGTCCAGGGCTGCACGGTTGGACGGCAGGTTCGGCGCGAAGCCGCCCTCGTCGCCCAGTCCGGTGGAGAGACCCTTTTCCTGCAGCACGGACTTGAGGTTGTGGTAAACCTCAACGCCCCAGCGCAGTCCCTCGGAGAACGTGGCTGCACCCAGGGGCACAATCATGAATTCCTGGATGTCGACATCGGAGTCGGCGTGCGAGCCGCCGTTGAGGATGTTCATCAGCGGCACCGGCAGCACGTGTGCGTTGGGTCCACCCAGGTAGCGGTAGAGCGGCAGGCCGGCAGACTCTGCTGCGGCGCTTGCCACGGCCAGGGAAACACCCAGGATGGCGTTGGCGCCGAGCTTGGCCTTGTTCGGGGTGCCGTCCAGTTCCAGCATCATGGCATCGATGAGGCGCTGGTCCGTTGCGTCCACACCTTCAAGCTCAGGTGCGATGACTTCCAGGACAGCCTCGACTGCCTGCAAAACGCCCTTGCCCTGGTAACGGTCCTTGTCGCCGTCGCGCAGCTCCACTGCCTCAAAGGCACCGGTGGATGCACCGGAGGGAACGCCAGCGCGGCCCATGGCGCCGTCGGTCAGGAGAACTTCAACCTCAACGGTCGGGTTTCCTCGGGAATCCAAGATTTCGCGTGCATGAATGGCTTCAATAAGTGCCATGTATTGCTCCTAATAGTCAGCTTTGTAGTGTAAATGTCGACCACGCTGTCGCCTCAATCGTAACTGACCAAGTGACGGGGCACTCATTGCTACGCTCACAGCGGCATTGTGGCGGAGAAGGCTCGGGGCTGGGCCGGTGGGCCGTGGGCTACCGGACCTGTGCGTCACTGGACAAAAAAGTTCCGCAGACCTCTTGCCTAACCGAACATAGCGATATATCGTTAAGTATCGCCGGAAGGTGCAGCGATACGACAACACATCAGCGGTCAGCCTCTCGGGCTGTCGCCACCGGGCCGGACGCGCCGATCATTTTCTGATCCCCGCCATCTGCAGCCTCCATAAAACCATTCACGCAAGAACAGGCAACAAACAATGAAAAACTTCAACTTTCCCCAGGAAAACAACGAAAACCAACGCGATGAACACCGCGCCCCACGCCCAAGACGCCACTTTGAGGGCAACTCCCCCACCGGCGAGTTCGGCGGCGAGTTCACAGAACCGGACAGCCGGTTCCCCGGCGGGGACCACCATGGCAAAAGCGGCCGCGAAGGTCGCGGCGGACACCACGGCCCGTCACGTCGTGGCGGCAAGCCCGGCTTTGGGCCGGGCGAGAACCCCGAAGCCAACCCGGACGATGGCGGCTTCGGCAACGGATTTGGTCCCAGGGGCGGCAGGTTCGCGGCGGGCTTTGGCCCCCGGGGCGGCGGTCCCCGCGGACCCGGCGACGGCCCACGCGGTCCGCGTGGCGGTCCCGGCAGCGGAACCCGCGGTCCCGGCGGCGAAGCCAAGGACGGCGGCCCGGACTTTGGACCTGGGTTCGGACCCGGCCTCAGGGCAGGCTTCGGGCCCGGCTTCGGTCACGGCAGCCCCGGGCCCGGCGGGCGCGGCCGCCCAGGTTTCAGGAGCGGCTTTGGGCAGGGCGGGCGGGTCCGCAAGGGAAACGTCCGCAGCGCCATTCTGTCCCTTCTGAGCCAACACAGCTATAACGGCTACGGCATGATCGGGGCCATCGGGGCCCACACCGACGGCGCCTGGCGCCCCAGCCCCGGCTCGATCTACCCGGCACTGGCGGCGCTGCAGGCCGAAGGGCTGATCGAGTCGACCGGTGACGGCAAACGCACGGAGTTCGAGCTGACGGAGGCCGGCAAGGCCTATGTGGCCGAGAACATTGAGGAAATGGCCCAGGTGTGGGCCGACGTCAATCAGGAGGCCGGCGCCGGAACGGAGCTGCGCCTGAGCATGGGCAAACTCACCGGGGCCGTCCAGCAAATCGGCATGGGCGGAACAGAGGAGCAGCTCAAGACCGCCACCGAAGCCCTCGACACCGCCCGCCGCACCATCTACAAGCTGCTGGCCGACTGACCCAGTTGTCCACGGCAACGAAGGCGGGAGCTGCTGGTCTCCACCGGTGAAGTGCATCCGGTCCTGATCAGCAACTCCCGCGGTCGCGCTTAAACGCCCTGTTGAAACTCCCGCACGGCCGTGCGCAGGGCCCGCTCGGCATCCATCCCACCCTGTTGGGCAAGACGGACGACGTCGAACAGCACCTTCCCGAGCTCTGCCTCGGTCCCGATGTTCCCACCCGGGGTTCCGCGCGGCTCCCCTGTGCTGAGGCCGGCCCGTTCGGCCCGCTCAATGGACTTTTGGGCCATTGCCAGGGCTGGCAGTGAGCGGGGAATGCCGGAGAAAGGGCTGGCCGATGTGTCAGCTCCAACTCCGGAGCCGGCCCGTTCGGCCGCCTTGACCCGTTCCCAGGTTTCCTCGATTTCGGCGATGGTGGCCGGAAAGCTGTCCTGCAAGGTGCCGTCGGCATGAAACACGTGGGGGCTGCGGCGGATCAGCTTCCCGCTCAGTCCGCGGGCCACGTCGGCGAGGTCAAAACTGCCGTCTTCCTGCGCCAGCCGGGCATGCAGCACCACCTGCAACAGGATGTCGCCAAGTTCGCCGGCTATTTCCTCCCGGCGCCCGGCCTCGAGAGCTTCGATGAGTTCGTAGGACTCCTCCAGCAAATACGTGGTCAGGGAGTCGCGGGTCAGCGCCGCAGTCCACGGGCAGTGTTCACGCAGGGCTGCCACAACGTCGGCAAGGCGGGCCATCTCCAGCTGGCTGGAGTCGGCCCGCCCGGCGTCGTGCTGTCCGGTGTCAGTC
The DNA here is from genome assembly GCF_052376555.1 of Specibacter sp. AOP5-B1-6. NCBI lineage: Bacteria > Bacillati > Actinomycetota > Actinomycetes > Micrococcales > Micrococcaceae > Specibacter > Specibacter sp. AOP5-B1-6. The sequence goes on along the minus strand of NZ_JBQSVT010000014.1, from coordinate 95,106 downwards.
GTCACGCTCTGAATCGTCCCGGTCCAGGCCGTCGGCGGCGCCAAAGGCCTCAAAGTCTTCCGAGTCTTCGAAATCGTCCATTTCCTCCATGGCGTCTTCGTAGTGCTCAATGATGAAGTCCGCCAGCTGCTCGCGGGCTTCGATGGGCAGGAACGTTGCGTGGACGGCGTTCAAGGTCATCTCGAGCACCGTGTCCAGGCCATAGCCAAACGTCTCAACGAGCAGGCCGAATTCGTGGGTCAGCGTGGTGCCGCTCATGAGCCGGTTGTCGGTGTTGACAGTGACGTTGAAGCCAAGCTGGTGCAGCAGGTCGATGGGGTGTTCGGCAATCGTGGTGCCGAAAGAGGCAACGGCGCCGGTCTGCAGGTTCGATGACGGGCACAGTTCCAGCGGGATCTGGCGGTCGCGCACCCACTGGGCCAGATCGCCCAAGGTGACGGTGCCGACGTCGTTCCCGTCCTCTTCCTGAACGTCAAGATGGATGTCCTCGGCGATGCGCACACCGTGGCCCAGGCGCAAGGCGCGGCCGTGGACCAGCGCATCCTGGATGCTGTCGAGCCCGGCAGCCTCGCCGGCATGGACGGTGGCGGGGAAGTTGTTCTCGGCCAGGAACGTGAACGCGTCGGTGAAGCGGGACGGCAGGAAGCCTTCCTCGGCGCCGGCGATGTCGAAGGCGACCACACCGTTGTCGCGGTGGCGCACGGCAAGCTGGGCGATCTCGGCGCCGCGGTCGGCGTGGCGCATTGCCGAGACGATCTGGCCGACCTCGATGTAGCCGCCGGCCTCATCGACGGCATCCATGCCTTCCTCAAGGCCCTCCTGGACCGCTTCGACGGCTTCGTCAAGGCTCAGCCCGGCGGTGAGGTGCTGCTCGGGCGCCCAGCGGACTTCGCCGTACACCACGCCGTCCTCGGCCAGGTCTTCGACGAATTCCTTGGCAACGCGGACCAGCGAGTCATGCGTCTGCATGACGGCAAGCGTGTGATCGAAGGTTTCCAGATAGCGCTCAAGCGAACCCGAGTCGGCCGACTGAATGAACCAGGCGCGGAGCTCCTCGGGGTCGGTGGCCGGGAGTGCATGACCCGCCTGTGCCGCCAACTCAATGATGGTTTCCGGACGCAAACCGCCGTCCAGGTGGTCGTGCAGGGATACCTTTGGCAACGATTTGAGGTCCACAACGGGGATGGACGTGGCAGCGTGCTCTGAAGTTGGGTTAGTCACAATCCCCACTCTAGGGATGTGTCCGGCACGGCGCTAGTTCGCCGCGCTATCCGTGCTGGCCGACAGCACCTGCCGCACCAGTCCGCACGGCCCCCGGCCGGTGCCCGTCACAGCTGGTTTGCGCCTGTGTTGCTGGGAGCGCGCCCGCGTTTGGAGTGGGAATTGCGGAGGAACCTTCGACGTCGGACCCTCCCCCGGGCGCCTCCGCCACGTTCGCCATGGGCGCAGCGGATGCCTCGCTTCCGGCAGTGGCGTGGGCCGGGGCACCGGCGGTTGCGACGTCGGCTGCAGTTGCGGTTGCGGCTCCAGCGGCTCCAGCGGCTCCAACCAGGTTGTCTCCGCTTGTGGATTCAGTTCCGGAGCTGCCATGGCTGTCGGCTTCGTCGCTTCCGGCTCCGCTGTTTCCGGTGCCGTAGTTTCCGGTGCCATCATTTCCGGTGCCGTCGCTTCCGGCTGCGGCCTCGGTGGCGGCGGCGAGCGGGGCAGCTTCAGCCTGGACCCGGGCGGCGTGCTGGGCCGCCATGAGGCCAGGTTCGGGGCGCGGAGCCAATTTTCCGCGCTTTTCCAGGTAATGGTGCAGGTATTTCATGGCGTGGTCTACCACGAAGCCGATGGCGATGGCGAAGGCAATGGCAATTCCAACACCCAGCAGTGGATTGTCGTGCACCCATGCCCCGGCAAAGGTTCCCACAGCCACGGAATACCCGGCCCAGGTCACGACGGCAATTCCGTCCAGCAACACAAAGCGGCGCCACGGGAAATGCGTGGCGCCGGCGGTGAAGTTGACTGCAATTCTTCCCACGGGGATATATCGGGCCGTAAAAATCAATATGGCTCCGCGTTTTTCCAGTTCCCTGCCGGCCCAGGCAAATGCCTTGGCGCCGCGTGGCCTGCGCATCCACTTGAACCGCGTGGTGCCCAGCGTCCGGCCCATGAAGTAGGCAATGTTGTCACCGATAACGGCGCCGATCGAGGCCCCAATGATCAGGAGCCAAATATTGGGTTCCCCGGTGCGGGCCGAAATCGAAGCCAGCGCCACAATGGCCGTTTCGCTGGGCAGGAACAAAAAGAAACCATCGATCAGGCAAAAGAGACTGACCATGGGGATCACCCACCATTGGGCTGCGGAATGTTCAATCAAAACATTGATTTGACCGACGATGTGCAAAAAGTCCACCCTGGACGGTTCCTCTCCTGTGGTGGTTGTCTGTTTCAAGTTTCCCACGCACCGGGGCGGCTGGTATCCACCCAGCGGACTATATTTCTGAACTATTTTCGCCGGCGGCTACTGCTTTGGTAGCAGTGACGAAGCTACTCGCCGGCGTCTCTCTTCCTTCAACGCTCTCGCAGCAATGGCTGAATTTTCGCAAACGCTAGCGCACCCCGCTGCGAGAGGGTTCCGGAAAAACCAACCATTGCTGCGAGAGGGTTGCTCAGGCGATGCGGTCGATGATGAGTGGGTTTGCCGGACGGGATCCCTCGGGGGCAATCGTCACGGCGCCTTCAAGCGCCTCTTTGGCCCGGTCAAACTTTTCCGGAGTGTCGGTCAACAATGTCATCAGCGGCTCGCCGGCCCGCACCAGGGCGCCCGGCTTGGCATGCATGCGCACGCCGGCACCTGCCTGAACCACATCCTCCCTGCGGGCACGCCCGGCACCGAGGCGCCAGGCGGCAACACCCACGGCCATTGCGTCCAAGCCGACAAGCACGCCGTCGGCCGGCGCGTAAACGACCTCGGATTCGCGGGCCACCGGCAGGGCCGCGTCAGGGTCGCCGCTCTGGGCTGAAATCATCCGGCGCCACACATCCATGGCCCGTCCGTCCCGCAGCGCAGCAGCGGGGTCGGCGCCGCGGATGCCGGCAGCTTCCAACATCTCCTCCGCCAGCTTCACCGTCAGCTCAACGACGTCTTCCGGACCGCCGCCGGCCAGCACTTCCACAGATTCCTGCACCTCGATGGCGTTGCCTGCCGTCAGGCCCAACGGCGTGGACATGTCGGTCAGCAGCGCCACGGTGTTCACGCCGGCATCCTTGCCGAGTGCGACCATGGTCTCGGCCAATTCCCGGGCCATGTCCACGCTCTTCATGAAGGCGCCGGACCCGACCTTCACATCAAGGACCAGGGCACCCGTTCCCTCGGCAATTTTCTTGCTCATGATCGATGAGGCGATCAACGGGATGGCCTCGACAGTTCCGGTGACGTCGCGCAGGGCGTACAGCTTCTTGTCTGCGGGTGCCAGGCCGGTTCCGGCGGCACAGATGACGGCGCCCACGTCCGAGAGCTGGCGCATCATCTGCTCATTGCTGAGGTCGGCCCGCCAGCCGGGAATGGCCTCGAGCTTGTCCAGGGTGCCGCCAGTGTGGCCCAGTCCCCTGCCGGACAGTTGTGGCACAGCTGCGCCAAATACTGCCACCAGCGGGGCCAGCGGCAGGGTGATCTTGTCCCCGACCCCTCCTGTGGAGTGCTTGTCGGCTGTTGGCATGACAGCACCCTTGGCGTTGCGCAGCCCGCTGAAGTCGAGGGTGTCGCCGGAGGCGATCATGGCCGCCGTCCACTGGGAAATTTCCGCCCGGTCCATGCCATTGAGCAGGATCGCCATGTTCAACGCCGCCATCTGCTCCTCGGCAATGGTGCCCCGGGTGTAGGCGTCAATGGTCCAACGGATCTGGTCGGCGCTGAGCGTGCCCTTGTCCCGCTTGGTGCGGATGATGTCAACGGCGTCGAAGGTGGGGCGTACAGGGGATGCGCTGTTCATGGTGTGTCCGTCCGGATCTCGGTGCTGGCTGCCTGGAATGGAATCCAGGGGTGGAACTGTTGACAGTGGCCTGCTTCAGTCAGTGCTTACTGTTGTCAGTGGTCTACTGTTGTCAGCGGCTTGCTTCGCCGGGTGCGGCCGCAATCCGGGCCAGATCCCGCGGGCCAAAGGCGTCCGGCAGGACCTGGTCCATCGTCTTCACGCCGGAAGGGGTCATCAACCGGGTGGCCGCCGCGCTGAATTCAAACAGGATCTGCCGGCAGCGTCCGCACGGCATGAGGATGGCACCCTGGCCGTCAACACAGTAAAACTCCGTGATGAGCCCGCCGCCGTTCATCCGTGCCGCCCCGATCATGGTGCATTCGGCGCACAGTGTCACCCCGTAGCTGGCATTCTCCACATTGCAGCCTGAAACAATGCTGCCGTCCTCCAGCCTGGCCGCAGCCCCCACCGGAAACTTGGAATACGGCACGTAGGCGTTGGCGAGCGCCGCGGTGGCGGCCAGGCGCAGTGGCTCCCATTCGACGTCGGACGTATTCGCGTTCATGTTCCGCTCCTTGGCATTCTGTGGATCATTCCTTGACATAGGGTTCGCCGTCGGCCGCCGGGGCCATGGCCTTGCCGACAAAACCGGACACCGCCAGGATGGTCAGGGCGTACGGCAGCATGGCCAGGAACTGGCCGTCGATGGGGGTGCCGGCCAGCGAAAGGATGCTTTGCAGGTTGCCCGCCACGCCAAACAGCAGGGCGGCAAGGGCGGCACCAATCGGGTTCCAGCGGCCGAAGATCAATGCTGCCAGGGCGATGAACCCCAGGCCGCCTGTCATGTCCTTGCTGAAGCTGCTGACGGCCACGAGTGTGAAGTAGGCACCGCCCACGCCGGCCACCGCGCCGCCGGCCAGCACATTCAGCACGCGGGTGCGGTTGACGTTGATGCCCACGGTGTCGGCCGCCTTCGGGTGTTCACCCACGGCACGCACGCGCAGCCCCCACCGTGTGCGGAACAAGCCAAACCAAAGCGCGGCGACAAGGATCAGCATGAAGTAGCCAATGATGGACTGCCGGAACAATGTGGGGCCGATGATGGGGATCTCGGAAAGCAACGGGATGGGGAGGTTCGGCAGGTGCGCCGGTTGGTTGAAGATGGTCTCCCCGTCAACCTTTGTCTTCATGATTTTTTCAAACAGGAAGCCTGTCAGGCCGGACACCAGCACGTTCAGCACCACACCCACAATAATCTGGTTGACGACATACTTGATGCTGAACACTGCCAGCAGGACCGAGACGAGCACACCTGCGACTGCCGCGGCAAACAACCCGGCAAAGGCGTTGTGCGTGATGGAGGCGACAAGGGCGGCGGTGAATGCACCCGCCAGCAGCTGACCTTCGATGGCGATGTTGACAACGCCGGCACGTTCGGAGAGAACTCCGGACATGGAACCAAACACCAGCGGCGTGGTGATCAGCATGGCGCCCGTAAACAAGCCCACCAGGGTGATGTTTTGCGTGGTGGTGCCGCCGATGATCCACACCATCAGGCCCACAACAAACACCACGGCGAACGTCATGATGACCCATTTGGCGATCTTGCCGCTCGCCCGGGTTTGGGTGTAGGCCAGATACGCCAGGCCCACGCAGAGCACCGAAACGATGATGCCCATGGCCTTGGCAGGCAGGACCAGATTGGGCACCTGCCAAACGTCGTTGTCCTGGGAGATCCGGAAGGTGGCTGTGCCGCTGGGGCCCAGCACAATGAAGACGACGACGGCGAACAACGCCAGCACGCCGAGCAGAATCGGCATTTTCCAGCTGCGAACGGCGACGGCGTCATCGACCTTTAGCGGTTTGCTCTTGGCTGTGATGCTCATGCTGTTACTCCTTCACGGCTGACTGCCTTGATCCGGAACATCGAACGCACCAGCGGCGGCGCGGCAATGAACAGCACAATCAAGGACTGCACCACGGCAACGATGTCAATGGAAACGTCGGCGTTGATGGCCATGGACGTGCCACCAGCCTTGAACGCACCAAACAGGATCGCGGCAAAAAACGTGCCCCACGGTTTGGAACGTCCCAGCAGGGCCACGGTGATGGCGTCAAAGCCGATGCTGCCGGCAATGTCCGAGTCAAGGATCTTCTCGGTCCCGGCCAGCTGCGTCACCCCGGCCAGTCCGGCCAGACCGCCGGAGATCAACATGACGGTGATGTAGCCGCGGGATACCAGCATGCCCGCCGTGCGGGCAGCACGCGGGTTGGCACCAATGGCGCGGTATTCAAAGCCCAAGGTCGAGCGGTTCAGCAGCCAGGAAACAACAATGACGGCCAGCACGGCCAGGATCAGGCCGGCGTGCACACGGTAGTTGGGGCCCAGCAGCAGCGGGAACATGGCACTCTCGTGCATGCGGGGGCTGATGGGGTTGCTGCTGGAGGGGTCCCGCAACTGGTTCTTGAGCAGGTACAGGACCAGGGAGACGGCGATGTAGTTGAGCATGATCGTCACGATCACCTCGTGCGCCCCGGTCCTTGCCTTCAGGAAGCCGGCGATGCCGCCCCACAGTGCACCGCCGATGGCCCCTGCCAGGATCACGGCCAGGAGGTGGATGCCCGGGGGCAGCTCGATCATGAAGCCGACGACGCCGGCAAAGGTGGCACCGAGGATGATCTGGCCCTGCGCACCAATGTTGAACAAGCCCACGCGGAAGGCGAGCGTCACTGCCAGCCCGGACAGAATCAAGGGCGTGGCGAACGTCAGGGTTTCAAAGATGCCCAGCCGCCCCTGCCAGGTCCGGGATCCCGGGTCATAGGTGGCACCGCGCCACAGGGCGCCATAGGCTTCCGAAATGGAGGCCCAGATGGCTTGGAACGTGGCGCTTGGATCACCGAAGAAGTACCCCAGCGCGGTGGTCACCCGCGGGTCGGTGAAGGCGATGAGGATGCCGCCAATGACAAGGGCGACGACAACTGCAAGCACGGAGATCATCGCGTTGCCGCTGACGATTTCACGCATCAGCTGGCTGCCGTTGCCTTCCTTTGCAGGTTTCTCCGGCGGGCTTTTCGTGTCGGTCGCTGCTGGTGCCGCAGCTGTTTCCTTGGCTTCCTTGCTGCCCGGGGCTCCCTGGCCATCCGGGGCTCCCTGGCTATCCGGGGTTCCCCCGGGAGGCTGGATTTCGGACCCGCTCATGGCTGCACCCCCTTGCCGGTGTCGGCGTTGCCGTTTTCGGCCTTGCTGTGTTCGATCTTGTCGCCGGCTGTTGTTCCGGAGTCCTGCTGCGAGTCCATTTGCTCCTGTGCTTCTGCTGCGGGCAGCCCGGCCATCATGAGGCCAAGCAGCGCGCGGCTGGATTTTCCGGGCACGATGCCCATGAGCCGTCCGGCGAAGAGCACCGCAATCCTGTCGGCCAGTTCCAGGACCTCGTCCAGCTCCGTCGAGACAATGACAACCGGCGTGCCGGCGTCGCGTTCGGCCACGATGCGCTTGTGCAGGAACTCAATGGAGCCCACATCCACGCCGCGGGTGGGCTGGGAGGCGATGAAGAGTTTGAGGGGCCGGGAGAGTTCCCGGGCCAGCACCACTTTTTGTTGGTTTCCGCCCGACAGCGTGTCCGCTGCGTCCTGGGCGGACTGCGCACGGACATCAAACTCGGCAACCTTCTCGACCGCATTTTTCGCGATGACGGCCCGGTTCAATGTCCCTCGACGGGAATAAGGCGCCTGCTTGTACAGGTCCAGGACCAGGTTTTCGGCGATGGACAATTCGCCCACCAGCCCGTCGTCCTGCCTGTCCTCGGGCACAAATCCGACGCCGGCATCCAAGACCTGGCGGACGCTCTTGCCGAGCAGTTCCTTTCCGCCGAGCGTGATGGAACCCCGTACGTGCTTGTGCAGGCCAAGGACCGCCTCGGTGAGCTCGGTCTGCCCGTTGCCCTGCACGCCGGCGACCGCCAGGATCTCACCTTCGGCGACACTCAAGGTGACGTCGTCCAGAAGCCGCTGTCCGGCGTCGTTCATCACTGTCAGGTTGCTGACCTGGAAGGTGACCTCGCCGGGGGCGGCGTCGGCCTTCTCGAGGTTCAGGCTTACGGCGCGGCCCACCATCATGGCGGCCAGGTCGGTGGTGGGGGTCGACGGCGGGGCGGAGCCGACGACCTTGCCGCGGCGGATCACCGTGATGGTGTCCGAGACGGCCTTGACCTCGCGCAGCTTGTGGGAAATGAACACAATGGACGTCCCTCCGTCCCGCAACTGGCCCATGATGTCCATGAGCTCGTCGGTTTCCTGCGGGGTCAGCACGGCGGTGGGCTCGTCCAGAATCAGGATTTTGGAGTTGCGGACCAGCGCCTTGATGATTTCCACCCGCTGCTGGACACCCACGGGAAGGTCCTCGACAAGCGCGTCCGGGTCGACGTCGAAGCCGAACTTGGCTGAGATCTCACGGATCTTCCGGCGCGTGTCCTCCAGGTTAAGCACGCCACCAAGGGAGGTGGACTCGGCACCCAGGGCCACGTTTTCGGCCACTGTGAACACCGGAACGAGCATGAAGTGCTGGTGCACCATGCCGATTCCGGCCGCCATCGCATCCGACGGACCTGAGAACTTCACGGGTTTGTCGTCGACCAGGATTTCCCCGGACGTGGGCTCGTAAAGCCCGTAGAGGACGTTCATGAGGGTGGATTTCCCGGCCCCATTTTCGCCCAGCAGGCTGTGAATCTCGCCGGATTCCACCACCAGGTCGATGTGGTCGTTCGCCACCAAGGTGCCAAAGCTCTTGGTGATGCCCCGAAGTTCTAATTTCAACGTGTTAACCCGTCTGCGGATTGTTGGATCGTGACCGATGCAAGGTGATTATTGCATACGTCACAGCGTGATGTGGGTGGCCGGGCTGCGCCCCCTTGCCGCACAACAGGACTGGGTACCTGTTGCGCGGCAAGGGGGCGCAGGATGGGCGCTGCCGAAGGCAGGGGCGCCGCAGCCTGGCCGCGGCGCCCCTGCGAATGCTGTCTACTTCGGGCTGGACTTGGATTCCACCTTGATGGATCCGTCGATGATGCCCTTCTTGATGTCCTCAAGCTGGGTCTTGGTGTCGGCGCTGACGGCCGCGTCCAAGTCGTGGAACGGGGCCAGGGCCACGCCCTCGTTCTCAAGGGTGCCAATGTATGGTGCCGGGTCAAACTTGCCGTCCAGGTCGTCCTTGACAATGGATTCCACAGCTTCACCCATGGTCTTGATGACCGAGGTCAGCATGACCGACTTGTACGTGGGTGCGGTCAGGAAACCGTCGGAGTCAACCCAGATGAGCTTGGCATCCTTGCCACCCTTGTTCGCGGCGAGGATCGCATCACCGGCGCCCTTGCCGAGCGGGCCGGCCACCGGCATGATCACATCGGCACCTTCGGAGAGCAGGTTGTTGGTGATCTTGGTACCCTCCTGGATGATCTCGAAGGTGTTGGCGAACGAGCCCTGCTGGGAATCAGAGTCCCAACCCAGGACCTTGACGTCCTTGCCCTGCTTGTCGTTGAAGTACTTCACGCCTTCAGCAAAGCCGTCCATGAAGATGGTGACGGTGGGGATGTTGATGCCGCCGAACGTGCCGACCTTGCCGGTCTTGGTGACCGAGGCGGCCGTGTAGCCTGCCATGAATGCGGCCTGGGCGGTGTCATACACAACGGGCTTGACGTTGTCAGCCTTGATGCTGTTGTCATCAACAATGGCGTAGTGCAGGTCCGGGTTGTCCGCGGCAGCCGCCTTGGTGGCTTCCGCGAGCAGGAAGCCGACGGTGACTGTCATATTGCAGCCTGCGCTGGCCATGGTGGCCAGGTTCGGCGCAAAGTCCGAGGTGGCGCTGGACTGGGCTTCCTTCATCTTGATGCCCAGGTCCTTGACGGCGCTTTGCATGCCCTCGTAGGAGGACTGGTTGAATGACTGGTCGTCGAAGCCGCCGGAGTCGGAGACGATGCAGCCGAGGTAATCGGCTGCTGCAGCGTTTTGCGTGCCGTCGCTGCCGCCGGCAGCCGGCGGGGCCTCACCGCAGCCGGTGAGCAGCAGTGAAACGGCACCCACCGCCACAGTTCCGACGATGGCTCCGCGTTTGACGGACTTGACGGTGGTGTGAAGCAAGTTTTTCAAGGTTCCTCCATGGGGTGTGTGAACGCAGTGCGGGAATGGCGCCCAATGTAAACACGAATCAGTCCCGCACGACCCGAACAGCACTGTTCCGGCGTGTGAATAAACACGGTTACCTCGACGCACCCCAGCAATGCGGCGCTATTGAACACCATAGTGTCAGTTCACCGCCAGCTGGTAGGGCGTCAAGGGCTGCGCAGCTCATCGTTGGGGAACCGTTACACAACGGCTCCCACCGGCATGAAAAGCTGCGCAAATCAAGTGCGCGTCAAGCGCTTGAAGCCACTGTTTGCGCTATACTTCCGCACGCTGCAGCGTAGCCGCCAAAGCGGCTGCGCCGCTGGTGGGCATGGGGTGCAGGGCCTGCTGTGCGGCGGGGCCCGGAGCTGCTTGTCACCAGTCCGTTTTCTGGTCAGCCTCCTTGCTTAGTCTTGGTACAGCGCAGCCGTGGCTGTGGCAGCGTCCCGCATCACGGCCTGCGCCTCGGGCGGGCTCGTGACACGAAGGTGGGCGCCAAATTGCAGCAGCTGACGCACGGCATTCATCTGGTCGTAGACCACGGTGATCTCAACACGGCCGGTATCCAGCGGTCGGTTGCCGGTGAGCCGTGAGCCCAGGATCCGTCGTGCGAGGTCGAGCCTGTCGACGGCAAGCGTTGCAACGACAGTGATGCCGCTGCGGTTCTCCAACGATGTGCTCAGGTACCGGCTCACACTGGCCAGCGACTCACCCTGGCGCAGGCATCGGCCCGCCGGTTGGCTCTCCCAGCTCCGGATCCTCTCCAGCAAATACAGTCGCGGCACCCCGTTGATGTCTGCCACCAGGTACCATCGGCCCGCCTTCGCCAACAGACCGTACGGGTCAACCGTGCGCCATGTGGCACCCTGCTCGGCACTGCTCCGGTAGAGAATCCGCAATCGCCGGCCTGCCTGCAGATCCCTGCCGAGGTCGGCGACGCTGACGCCGTGTGCCTCCGGGCTGAACCAGGACGTGTTATCCACGACAACCAACTCGTTCAACGGCAACGAGGAGTGATCGGCCATGGGACGTCGCGAAGCGAGCTTCCGGTGTGCGGTCCGCGTTGGTGCGTCGACGCCGAGCTGGCGCGCCTGCCCATGGTCCAGACCCAGCAGTTTCAAGGCGTCGACTTCCGCCGGACTGAGTTTCGACACGTCGAGCTGTGACCCGGGCAGCAGAACCACGCCGCCATAGCGGCCGCGTTCAGCGAACACCGGCACGTCGGCGTCGGCCAGGGTCGTCACGTCCCGCAGAACCGTCCGCACCGATACACCCAGCGCGTCAGCCAGTTCAGCGGCGGTCATGCGGTGCCGGGTCTGGAGCAGCAACATCATCGAGAGCAGGCGTTGGAACTTCATCTGATCATTATTGACCAAAGCAGACATGAGGTGTCATGTATTGCCGCCATGATGGGAAAGTCAGAAAACACCAACTAAAGGAGAACCCCATGGCCGCCCCGAACTTGTTTCTCATCTACGTCACGGATGTCGAGCGCTCAAGCGCGTTTTACAGCGGCCTGTTCGAGATGGAACCCCTTGCCGTCACACCCCGCTACGTCCCGTTTGAGGTCGCCCCGGGCGTACTTTTCGCCCTGTGGTCGGGCCGAGCCGACACTGTCACGGCGGCGACGTCCCGCACCAGCGAGGTGGGACTCATGCTTTCGGGTTCGACGGCCGCCGTTGACGACCGCTATGCCGAGTGGACGGCCAAGGGGGCGACCGTCGTCGAAGAACCGCACGATGACGTTTTCGGACGCACCTTCGTGGTCGCTGATCCCGACGGAAATCTCATTCGGGTGTCCCCACTCGACTGAGCCGGCTGTCCCGGGCCCGGCTCGGGATCCTACTGCGGGACCGCGCCCCGGAGCGTGCGCAGTGCCGCTGCGCAAAGCACGCGGATGCCGACGGACAACGCCCGTTCGTCCACGATGTAGTCGCCGCGGTGCAGGTCGTATTCCTCACCGCCGGGAACATGGGTGCCCAGGCGCATCAGGGATCCGGGGATGCCCTGCAGGAACCAGGCAAAATCCTCCGCCCCCATTGACTGCGGCGCCAGCACCACAGAGTCCTCGCCCAGTTCGGCGCGGGCTGCGGCCTCAATGACGGCCGTTTCATGTTCCGAGTTGACCACCGGTGGCACGCCGCGGGTGTGTTCCAGGTGCACGTCCACACCGAAGGGTGCGGCAACCTGCTGCACAACGTCGTCGAGCAGTTCCCCTGCCGAATGCCAGGCCTCACGGTCGAGGCAGCGCATGGTTCCGCTCATGACGCCGTGGCCGGGTATGGCGTTCGGCGCGGAACCGGCATGGATCTGCCCCCACACAACTGACACGCCGCTGCGCACGTCAACACGGCGGGACAGGACAGCAGGGACGCTGATGGCAATTTCAGCCAAGGCGAACACCAAATCCTCTGTCAGGTGCGGCCTGGAAGTGTGGCCGCCGCGGCCCGACAGCTCAATCTTGATGGTGTCCGAGGCACTGGTGATGGGTCCGATGCGGGTGCCGATCGTCCCCACTTCAATGCGGGGGTCGCAGTGCAGCGCAAGGATCCGCGGCACGCCGTCGAGCGCCCCCTGGTCGATGCACGACAGGGCGCCGCCGGGCATGGTCTCCTCCGCGGGCTGGAAGATGATCCGGATCCGCCCGCCCAACGGGGTGTGCTCATGCATGCGGGCCAGCACCAGGGCAATGCCAAGCATGGAGGCCGTGTGGAAGTCGTGGCCGCAGCCGTGTGTGACGCCGTGGTTGCGGGAGGCAAACGGCAAGCCCGTCTCCTCAACAATGGGGAGGGCGTCGATGTCACCACGCAATGCCGTCGCAATGGGGCCTTCACCAACATCGACCATGACCCCCGTGCCATCAAGCCGTCGCGGCGAAAGCCCGGCTTCGACCAGGCGGTCGTAGATCTTGCCCGACGTCCTGAATTCCTGGAATGACAGCTCCGGGTGGGCGTGGAGGTCCCGCCGGAATTCAATGACCTCGTCCAGCAGGGGTTCAAGCCACGGGCCTACGAGCTCAGTCGGTTCTGTTTCGAGGGAGTAATTGCGCACAGATCAAACTCTAACCATGTCAAGGCCCGGGAACAGCATTGGCGGCTCCGCGTTACTTCCCGCACTTCTTCCACCCAAAAGCCAACTGGCCCGCAGAAGTGGTTGCAATATCGCCGAAAATTGGCGAAATTACAGCCACAACTGCGGGCTGGTTGGAAAGGCGACGGAAAGTAGTTGAAGGGCGGTGGGACGATGACGGCGGGAGGTGGGAGGGGCAGCGGTGGGAGGAGCCGGGATGGCTACAAAACGTCGATGTCGCCCTTGGCCTTGAGCCCGTCGACAGCCCGCTTGACGAGCTGCGAGTGGGCCCGGGTGGTGACAAGGAGCGCGTCGGGGGTGTCCACCACCACAACATCCTGGATGCCGATCAAGGCAATCACGCGCTTGGTGTCGGTGACGACGATGCCCGTGCTGTCCTCGGTGAACACGCGTGCGCCCTCACCAATGACCTTCACATTGTTGTTTTCCTTGGCGCTGCTCAAGCGGGCGATGGCGGCGAAATCGCCGACGTCGTCCCAGCTGAAGTCGCCCGGAATCACGGCAACGTCACCGGCGTCAGCGGCCGGTTCCGCCACCGCGTAGTCAATGGCAATCTTGGGCAGCGTGGGCCACACCCGGTTCTTCACGGCGATCCGGTCCGGGGTGTCCCAGGCGCGGGCAATTTCCATCAGTCCCTCATAGAGGACAGGTTCATTGGCCTTCAGGTGATGGAGCATCAATTCGACCGGGGCCACAAACATTCCGGCGTTCCAGTTGTATTCACCGCTCGCAAGGTACTCTTCGGCGATTTTCTCGCTGGGTTTTTCCACAAATTTCACGACCGTGTGGGCGCTGGGTGCACCGGGAATGTCCAGCGGCTCCCCCGTGCGGATGTAGCCAAAACCTGTTGAGGCGTGGGTTGGCTTGATGCCAATGGTGACAATCTTGCCCGTGGCGGCCGTATGGATGGCCTCGCGCACGGCGTCCTGGAATTTATCCACCGGGCTGATGACCTGGTCCGCGGCGAAGGAGCCCATGATCGTTGCGGGGTCGCGCGTGAACAAGATGGCAGCAGCCAAACCAATGGCCGCGCCGGAATCCTTAGGCTCCGTCTCCAGGACCAGGTTCTCGTCGGCAATCTCAGGAAGTTGGCGGCAGACCGCTTCACGGTGCGCATCCCCAGTCACCAGCAGCACCCGCTCGCCGCTGAGCGGCTCCAGCCTGTCGTACGTGGCACGGATCAAGGTGCTGCCGCTGCCCGTAAGGTCGTGGAGGAACTTCGGCGCGGCGGCCCGCGACAACGGCCACAGCCTGGTGCCAACACCGCCTGCCGGGATCACGGCATAAAACCTGTCCAGGGGGTCCGTGGCAGGCTGTCCGGACTGTACCAAATTTTGCGTATTCATCACCATAACCATATGCGATGCCCCTGCCGGAACACGTGAGACTTGGGTGATTGGGGGCAAACTTCCGCCCAGGGTCGTAGGCCGGCCCGCCGTCGTCGTACTTTGGCATGCATCCCAAAGCCTTATACAGCATCCATTTGAGACACACCTGTGATTTGCCGCATAGAGCAAGGAGTGCCTAAGTTGAATATGCTGTTAGCTAAGCCTAAATTTAGGCTCAAGTATGAGTGCTTACGCCGTGTGCGTTTCCCCGCGTGGAACCACGCCGACGCAACGGTGACGCAGGGAAGGTTTAATCAGTGCCGACAAAACCAGCTGGCACTCTGTACCGCGGCCGAGAAGGCATGTGGTCCTGGGTGGGACACCGGATTACCGGTGTAGTGATTTTTATATTCTTGTTGGTGCACGTTCTCGACACCTCATTGGTGAGGGTTTCCCCCGAGGCGTACACAGCAGTTATTGGGGCGTACAAAAACCCCATCATGGGATTGGGAGAGTCGGGCCTCGTCGCAGCAATCGTGTTCCACGCCTTCAACGGCCTGCGCATCATTGCCATCGACTTTTGGAAAAAGGGTCCCAAGTACCAGCGCCAGCTGCTCTGGGGCGTTCTTGCCCTGTGGGCTGTGACGATGATTCCGTTCTTGATCCGCCACCTCACCATTGTCTTCTCCAATGTCTTCGGAGGGAACTAACATGAGCACCAGCTCCATCGCGGCGCCGCGCTCCAACAGCGCCCACTCGCCCAAGTACAAGCGGAACAAGGCCTCACACTCAAGCTTTGAGATGTTCGCGTGGCTGTTCATGCGCCTTTCCGGCGTCGTGCTGATCGTGCTGATCTTCGGCCACTTGTTTGTGAACCTGATGGTTGGCGAGGGCATCCATGCCATCGACTTCGGTTTCGTTGCCGGCAAGTGGGCGGATCCGTTCTGGCAGATCTGGGATTTGGCCATGCTCTGGCTGGCCATGCTGCACGGCACCAACGGTGTGCGCACCATCATCAACGATTACGCTGAGCGCGACCGCACCCGCATGGTCCTGAAGACGGTTCTGTACATTGCAACCGCCGTCATCATCGTTTTGGGCACCTTGGTCATCTTCACCTTTGACCCTTGCCCTCCCGGTGCGGTCATTGACCTCCCGTCCTTCTGCCCCGTTCCGTAACTTTTAGTTGCGGGCACCGGGCCCATTGCGGCCCGGGCGGCATGAAGTGAACACCAGCTTTTAATGCAGTAAATGAGAGAAAGAGCATCCAGTATGCAGGTCCACAAATACGACGTCGTAATCGTCGGGGCCGGTGGCGCAGGAATGCGTGCCGCCATTGAATCCGGACAGCGTGCCCGCACCGCCGTTCTGACCAAGCTCTACCCCACCCGCTCCCACACCGGCGCAGCACAGGGCGGCATGTGTGCAGCCCTTGCCAACGTGGAAGAGGACAACTGGGAGTGGCACACCTTTGACACCGTCAAGGGTGGCGACTACCTCGTTGACCAGGACGCTGCGGAGGTCATGGCGAAGGAAGCCATCGACGCCGTGATCGACCTTGAGAAGATGGGCCTGCCGTTCAACCGCACGCCCGAGGGCCGCATTGACCAGCGCCGCTTCGGTGGCCACACCCGCGATCACGGTAAGGCTCCGGTTCGCCGTGCATGCTACGCCGCCGACCGCACCGGTCACATGATCCTGCAGACCCTGTACCAAAACTGCGTCAAGCACAACGTTGAGTTCTACAACGAGTACTACGTTTTGGATCTGCTCACGGTTGAAGAGGAAGCCACCCGCGAGGACGGCACCATCTACCTGCAGAAGAAGATTGCCGGCGTGGTTTCCTACGATCTGGCAACCGGCGAACTGCACGTTTTCCAGGCCAAATCCGTTATCTTGGCTACCGGTGGTGCAGGCAAGGTCTTCAAGACCACCTCCAACGCACACACCCTGACCGGCGACGGCATGGGCATCGCGTTCCGCAAGGGCATCCCGCTGGAGGACATGGAGTTCTTCCAGTTCCATCCGACAGGTCTTGCCGGTCTGGGCATTCTGCTCTCCGAGGCTGCACGTGGCGAAGGTGCCATCCTGCGTAACTCTGAGGGTGAGCGCTTCATGGAGCGTTATGCCCCCACCATCAAGGACTTGGCGCCCCGAGACATCGTGGCCCGTTCCATGGCTAACGAGGTTCGTGAAGGCCGTGGCTGTGGCCCGAACAAGGACTACGTTCTCCTTGACCTGACCCACCTGGAGCCGGCGCACATTGACGCCAAGCTCCCGGACATCACCGAGTTCGCCCGCACCTACCTCGGCGTTGAGCCGTACACGGAGCCGGTCCCGGTTTTCCCCACGGCTCACTACGCCATGGGCGGTGTTCCCACGAACATCACCACCGAAGTTCTCCAAGACAACGACACCATCATCCCCGGCCTGTACGCAGCCGGTGAAGTTGCTTGTGTTTCCGTTCACGGTTCAAACCGTTTGGGCACCAACTCGCTGCTGGACATCAACGTGTTCGGTAAGCGTGCCGGTGTGGCTGCTGCTGAGTATGCCAAGGGTGCCGACTTTGTTGACCTGCCGGAGAACCCGGAAGCTGACACAGCCGCCCTGTTGGACCACGTTCGCACGTCCGACGGCGGCGAAAAGGTTGCGTTGATCCGCAAGGATCTGCAGGACGCCATGGATGCCAACATGCAGGTGTTCCGCACAGCCGAGTCCATCGACAAGGTGCTGGCCGACATCGCCACCTTCGAGGAGCGCTACTCACGCATCACCGTCCAGGACAAGGGCAAGCGTTTCAATCTTGACCTGCTGGAAGCTGTGGAGCTGGGGTTCCTGCTCGAACTGGCCAAGGTCATGACGGTTGCCGCCCTGCACCGCCAGGAATCCCGCGGCGGTCACTACCGCGAGGACTTCCCGGACCGCGACGATGAGAATTTCATGAAGCACTCCATGGCTTACCTGGATGCGAATGTCACGGTGGAAAGCTCTGCGGAGTCCATCGCCGGGATCCGCCTGGACACCAAGCCTGTTGTTGTTACGCGTTACCAGCCGATGGTGAGGAAGTACTAATGAGCGCCATAGAAACTGCCGAAACCGCTCCGGAGCCGGCATCGAAGATTGAATTGCCAGCACACCTTGGCGGCGGCGGGGAAATCCCCACGTTCAACGTCACCCTGCGCGTGCGCCGCTACGACCCCGAATTCTCGGAAGAGTCGAAGTGGGAAGACTTCACCATGACCATGTACGGCACCGACCGCGTGTTGGATGCCCTGCACAAGGTCAAGTGGGAGCAGGACGGCTCGCTGACCTTCCGCCGTTCGTGTGCCCACGGTGTGTGCGGTTCCGATGCCATGCGCATCAACGGCCGCAACCGCCTGGCGTGCAAGACGCTGCTGAAGGACCTGGACACGTCCAAGCCCATCACGGTTGAGCCCATCAAGGGTCTGCCCGTGGAGAAGGACCTCATCGTGGACATGGAGCCGTTCTTCCAGTCCTTCCGCGAGGTCATGCCGTTCCTGGTGAACCGTGGCCACGAGCCGTCCAAGGAGCGCCTGCAGTCCGCCGAGGACCGCGAGCGTTTTGATGACACCACCAAGTGCATCCTGTGCGCCGCGTGCACGTCATCCTGCCCCGTGTTCTGGACCGACGGCCAGTACTTCGGCCCGGCAGCCATTGTGAATGCACACCGCTTCATCTTTGACTCCCGTGACGATGCCGGCGACATGCGCCTGGAAATCCTCAACGACAAGGAAGGCGTGTGGCGCTGCCGCACCACCTTCAACTGCACCGAAGCATGCCCCCGCGGCATCCAGGTCACGCAGGCCATCGCCGAGGTCAAGCAGGCCATCCTGGCCCGCCAGATCTAAGCTTCACCGCCTGCCGGTTCCCGGCACTACTGGTTCCCGGTACAGCGAAAGCGCCGCTCCCTTGTGGGGGCGGCGCTTTGCGTTGGCCGGGCGCCGGGTTCCTCCGCTCGACTCCCCCAACCCCGCCCCGGTTCGCCCCGGTTCGAGTTTGCAGTTGTTGGACCGATTCCATCGATTTTTGGTGTTTTCGGCCCAACAACTGCAAAATCGATTTCAGTGGGGCTGGAACGGGGCCCCAGCGGCCCTCATGCCGTCGTGCGGTGAAGTCACACCTCAGAGGCGGGCGGCGGCGCCGAAACATGGGGATGCGGACGCAGATCCGCTGCCCTGACCGCAGCGATCGCCGCCGAGATCAAATACACCTGACTCAGCAGGAAGAACCAGACAAAGAGGCCAAGGATCACGGCAAAGGGGGCCAACACTGGGTTGCTAGTGATGCCATTGAGCAGCATCGCACTGAAAAACCGCAACACGGTCGCCCCGAATCCGGAAAATACTGCCGCCAGGAACAACACCCGCCGCGGCATCCGCACCCGCGAGGCAATGCTGAACATGATGATGGCCACCACGACGTCCAGAAGGAACATCAGGATGACGGAGCCAAGCTGGGCTGCGGCGCCGGACAGGAAGCTCCCCCAGCCAAGGAACCCGCTGATGCTGTCCACGGCCGCGGTGCTCACCACTCCGAGGGCACTTGTCAGGATGAGTGCCACCGCCAGGACCAGCAGCGTGCCGCCGTCGCGCAGCTTCGACAGCACCGGGTTGGTCCTGTCACGGGCAAGCCCCAACAGCGAACGGATGCCCTCGCGCAGGCCGTTGATCCAGCTCATGGCCGTGACGAGCAGCGCAGCCAGCGACACAATCAAGGTCAGCCCGAACCCGCCATTGCCCAGAAGTTCTTCGGGTGTGGCCAGGCCGCCGTCGCCGGTGTCAATCAGGCCCGGGGTGGTGCTGGCAACAAGCTCGATGACGGCATCCCGGAGCACGTCATTGCCTGCGGCAACGATGCCGAATATGGCGAACCCGGCGACCAGCATGGCGCCGACGGAGAAGAACATCAGGTAGGCGTTGCCGGCCGCGAGGAGGGGCCCGCGGCGGCGCGTGTACAGGTTCCACACGCGCACAGGAAACGTTTGCCCAGCCCGGGCATTGAGCCACTGCGTCAAGGTGCCGGCCTGTTGGAGCAGTCCGCCGGAGGTTCGGGCCCTGCCAAACGCGCTCTGCCTGCTCGACGTCCATGCGGCCAAAGCCTTGCGGTCAAGCGGGCTGGGCGGCGGCTTGGCCGGGGCAGCCATGGGCTTCTTTGCGCTCACTCCCGGCGCCGCAAAGCCGGGAAAGTGGGCTGGCGCCGGCCGATTCCTAGTGTTTCCCGAGTCCTCCAAGACTCAACTCCTCACGCAGGGACCATCGACCGGAAAGGTAGTCAAAAAGTCCTATGCTCGTGACCTCAAATTTGGCTGAAAAATCCGCCATGTCGGCCTTGGCCAGGGCCATCGCAGGTTCAGCAAGGTCATGGGCGATCGTGAGGTGGGGATGAAAACCAAACTCCAACAGATGCTCCACCGGCCCGTCCACCAATTCGTGGTGCAGCGCGGCGCAAGCCTCGGCACCGGCGTCGACATTCAAGAACACAACAGGCGAGACCGGCTCAAATGTTCCGGTGCCGCGCAGCGAAAGCCTAAACGGCTCCCCCGAGGCGGCCACCTTGCGCACGTGCGCCGCAGCGTCTTCCCAGGAGTCCTCCGCCCGCCCAGAAACCAGCGTGATGTGCGGAGGCACGACGTCGGCATCCTGGCCCGTGTAGAACGCCCGCTTTGCGCTGAGCTCCTCCGCCAGGGCCGGGGGCAGCGAGATGATGACCCCCAGACTGTTGGGGTGCGGGGCCGGGGAGGCCCCGCTCTGACCAATGCCGGGCATGGTTAGCCGACCACCCCTGCGGGCGGCAGGAAGCCAACCTTGGCGTAGACGTCGGCAAGTGTCACCGAGGCGATGTCCCGGGCCTTTGCGGCGCCATGTGCCAGCAGTGCATCAAGTTCAGCCGGGTCGTCGAGCAGTTCCAGCGTGCGCGTGCGGATGGGCGCGAGCCGGTCAACGACTGCTTCCGCAACATCGACCTTCAGGTGCCCGTACATTTTTCCTTCGTACTGGGCAACGAGGCTGTCAACGGATGTCTGCGTCAGCGTGGACAGGATCTCCAACAGATTTGAGACGCCGGGCTTGTTTTCCCGGTCGTGGGCAACGACGGTGCCGTCGTCGGTCACGGCCGACTTGATGCGCTTGGCGGTGACCTTGGGATCATCGAGAATGTTGATCAGCCCGTTGGGGCCGGAAGCGGACTTGGACATTTTCGACGTCGGACTTTGCAGGTCATAAATGCGGGCGCCCTCTTTTTGAATGAAGGCCTCCGGGACAACGAACGTGTCGCCAAAGCGGTGATTGAAGCGTTTGGCCAGGTCGCGGGCCAGTTCCACGTGCTGACGCTGGTCGTCACCAACAGGGACCCCTTCGGGACGGTACAGCAGGATGTCGGCCGCCATCAGCACCGGATACGTGAACAGGCCAACGCTGGCCACGTCGGCCCCGCCCTTGGCCGACTTGTCCTTGAACTGCGTCATGCGCGATGCCTCGCCGAACCCGGTGATGCAGTTCAGCACCCAGGCCAGCTGGGCATGTTCGGGCACATGGGACTGCACAAAAAGCGTTGACTTTTCGACGTCGATCCCGCCGGCAATGTACTGGGCGGCAGTCTTCCGGGTGCGGGCACGCAGCTCGGCGGGGTCCTGCGTCACCGTGATGGCGTGCATGTCCGGGATAAAAAACAGCGTCTGGTAATCGTCTTGGTTTTTGACCCAGTTGACCAGCGCGCCCAGGTAGTTCCCCAGGTGCAGGGAGTCGCCGGAAGGCTGCATGCCCGACAGTACGCGCGGGCGGGCGGAGGTTTCACTCATGGAAGGGGAGTCCTTTAGAACTTATAGTCGACGACAAGCGGGGCATGGTCTGAGAAGCGGCTTTCGTAGGACTCGGCCCTGTCAACGACTGACTGGACCGCTTTTGCCGCCAGGCCGGGGGTGGCCATGTGGTAATCGATGCGCCAGCCCGTGTCGTTGGTGAAGGCCTGTCCGCGGTTGGACCACCAGGTGTAGGGTCCGTCAACCTCGCCGGCCAGTTCACGGGCAACATCCTTCCACCCGATTTCCTCGCCGAGGAACCTGTCAAAGTAGGCGCGTTCCTCGGGCAGGAAACCGGCGCGCTTAACGTTGCCCTTCCAGTTCTTGATGTCCAGCTTTGTGTGTCCAACGTTCAAGTCGCCCACGACGAGGGCATGGTCGTTGGCTGCGGCAAGCTTCGGCAGCCGGCCGATCATGGTGTCCAGGAAGCGGTACTTGTCGACCTGCTTGGGGGTGTCCACCTCGCCCGAATGCACGTAGGCGCTGACAACGCTCAAGGTTGTTGGTGTGCCGTCGGACCCCGTGAGCACGTAGTCTGCCTCAACCCAGCGGCCGGTGGTGGCGAAGTAGTCTTCGCCGATGCCCACACGGGTGGCCACAGGTTCCAGGCGGTCCTTGCGGGTGGCGATCAACACGCCCGCCCGGCCCTTGGCTTCGGCTTCCGCGTGGAGCAGGTGCCATTCCTCACCGAGGAAGCCCTCAACGATGGCATCGGGCGCGCGCACCTCCTGCAGGCACAAAATGTCCACATCGCGCGCTGCCAGCCAGGGGCCCATGCCGTTCCTGTAGGCGGCACGGATGCCGTTGACGTTGACGCTTGCGATCCTCAATCGACCGTTTTCAATACTGTTGCTCACTTGTTCCACCTTACCTGCAGGGTTCCGCGTTTCCGTGGTCCCAAAATGTGTGTCCATGCCGTGGGCCGGCCCCCGTGGTGCCGGCGGACTGCCGCTGTGCGACCGGGCGCCGTCGCGGCCGCCCGGTGCTTGGCTGCTTAGTCGATGATGACGCCGCTGACGGGCTCGTCGTCGGGACCGGTTCCCGGGGCAGCCTTTGGGGCCGCAGTGGTGCTGGATTCCTGGGCTGCCGCACCGCCGGTTGCCGTGCCCGCTGCTGCTGTGTCCGTTGCGGCCGTGCCCGGAGCCGTCTGGCGACCGGCGTTCTTCTTCGCCATGGCCGCATCCATCTTGGCTTCCTGGGCTTCCCAGTTCGGGTTGATCATGCCGCGGCCGTTGGTGGCTGTGATCTCGATGGTTTCAAGAGCCCGCGCCACCATTTGGTCATCCTTGCCGAGGTATTCGTTGACCACCCCAACCTGGACGCTGATGATTTTGAACGAATGGTCCAGCTTCATTTCTCGTGCCTTCTCGGCCGAGCGTGAGCCGGACTCCTGCGACACAAGCCGGGTGCCGCCGTCGGACGGGGCACTTTCACTGTTGTGTTGGGCCATCTGGGCTTGGGCCAGAGCCACCTGTCGGGCGCCAAACGCTGCGGCCTTGTGGACGCCGATGTAGACCACTGTCGACAGCGCCAGCCAACCAAACGCGATGGCGGCAATGACCCAGCCCAGGACCGTGCTGTTGTTTGCTGCGAAGACAAGTGCCACCAGAAAAACGATCGCCAGCACAATGGTGCCAACGCCAGTGAATTTGCCGGGTGTGGACATTTTGCCGGTTCCGAGAGAAGTCATGGTTCCATTCTCTCAAACTGCTGGCAGTTCCGGGTCCTGCTTCCACCAGCGGCGAACGTGGCCGCGGCAACCCGTGCCGGCCACACCCTCTTGCTGAACGACGCCGGGACATTTCTTGGCGTCCCCCGCACCTCTGCCCCGTCCCGGTCCATTCCCACATTCCAAACAGCAGCTGATGCGCAGTGCCGGGCGGCAAAGTCAAGTAGTCGTAGCAACGCGGGGGTTTATGCCGCTGTTTGCAGCAGTTGGTTCAGCCGGTTAGCGGGGGTATCGAGGTTGAGGGTGGGTCGGGGGCGGCGGTTGAGCTTCGCTGCTATCAGGCGTAGATCTTCAGGGGCGTGGACGGAGAGGTCGGAGCCTTTCTCGAGCCAGAACCTTAGGAGACGGTTGGTATTCTCGTTTGTGCCGCGCTGCCATGGCGAGTGCGGGTCGCAGAAATAGAGCGTGGTATCCAGCGCGATTTGGATCTTGGCATAGTCCGCCAGTTCGGTGCCGCGGTCCCAAGTGACGGACCGTCGCAGGTGGTCCGGGAGATCACCCATTTCCCGGATCATAGCGGCTGCGACGGTCTCAGCAGTGTGGTCGTTGGGGAGGTGCAACAGGATCGTGAACCTTGTTGAGCGTTCCACAAGGGTGCCGATCGCGGTCCCGTCGCAGCCGATGACGAGGTCACCCTCCCAATGGCCTGGCACGGCCCTGTCTTCGACCTCTGCCGGGCGTTCGCTGATCTTGAACGCGTCCTTGTACGGGCTGTTCTTCGTCCTGTCGGCTGTGTGGGGAACGCGCTGCTTCCGTTTCAAGCTGAGCTTCTCCGCCAGGTCTGCCCGCAGGGCCCCGCGGGATTGAACGTACAGTGCCTGGTAGATCGTTTCGTGGCTCACCTGCATAGTCTCGTCGTCGCCGAAGTAAACCGCCAGCATCGACGAGATCAGTTTCGGACTCCACCCATCATCCATCCAGACCTCGATCAGCCGGCACAGTGCATCGTTCTCAAGGAGTTTCAGGGACTTGGGGCGGCGCCGGCACTGGTGCGCCTTTGCGTGGGCGACAGAGGCGTAATACACGCCGTCGCCACTGGCGTTTCGGTTAACTTCCCGCCAGACCACGGACTTGTCTCGGCCGATCAATTCACCGATCCTCGCGTAGCTCATTCCACTTCGCAGGCCCATCTGGATCATCCCTCGTTCCGCCAGATTCAAGGCCCGGCCAGGGCTCTCCTGCGCCGGTGCCGGATCCGCAAGACCACCAACGGGCCCCATGCTCACAGTCATCATCTGACCAGACTGTGCCCACCACGTCCTTCCTGTTTGATGTACGGCACCGACACGCCGGGCTGCAGCAATAATCGACATCCCGCCACACACAAGATCAACGAACTCCGTGCGGGCATTCGGGGGAAACAACTTGACCATGAAACGCTCCATCTATCAGTGCGTTGCAACCACCGTATGACTTTGCCGGCATTGGCAGTGCATCAGCTGCTGTTTCGATTCATGTGCAATGCCCGTAACTGCTATTTGAACGGATTCCACGCCGCAAACGGGGCCAGCGCTGACAACCCGGCGCGCAGGAGCAGGAATCCGGCGATCCCCGCAACCCACAGCAGCGTCTCGCTGGCGAAACGGCCCATTTTGCTGCTGACGCGTTGCAACACTGAATCCAGCCTGCTGCCAAGGGCGACCCGCAGACCGAGCAGGGCCAGCGCAGGCAGGAGCATGACCAGGCAGTACACAGCAAGGACGCCGATCCCGGCCGGAAGTGCCAGGGTGGAATTGGACAGGACTCCGATGGCCACCAGGTAGGGCAGCATCGTGGGCAGCTCCAGCAGCCCGGCGATCACAGCCAGGGCCACCAGCCCGCCCGGGCTGCGCAGCGCCTTGGCGATCCGCTGTTGCCACTTCGCCTCGGCAGCGGGCACGGCAGGTTCCAGTCCTGCTCCCGGCTCGAAGCCCGTCCCCGCAGCCGCATCCCGCGCACGTCCCGCGGGCACCGCGGCCTTGGCCGGTTTCTTCCCCGAACCCGCAAACAATGCATAGGCCAGCAGGGCGCCCCCACCAATCGTCATGGCCCACTGGATGGCGGGGATCTGCGTCAGCGAATCCGCGCCGAGTCCGCGGATGACCCAATCGGCCCCGCTAAGCACCAGGATGCCGACGATCAAGTAGAAGCCGGCCAATACGCCAAGGTAGAGCAGTATCCGCGGGGCAAGGCGCTTTGCGTCGGGGCGCAGCAACAGCCAGAGCGGTATGAGCAAGGTGCCGATGCTGGTGCTGTCGATGAGGGCCAAAACAGCCAGTTGGGCATAAATTGCGATGGTCATGGGCCCAGCCTGCCAACTGATCCGGTCTCCGTCGTCGGCCATGGTGGGTAGGGGCATGTCATACCTTCGTCGCATGAGCCCCTGCCCGGCTTGCCCGGCACGGCCGCTCCGGACAGGATTGACGCATGACCGCTCCCCCGACCGCTTCGCCCCAAACGCCTCCTGCCAAGGTTTCGCTCAGTGCCCGTGTCTTGTCCCGCGTGTGGGGCATCCGGCGCGAGGATTTTTGGCTTGCCGCCTCTTATTTCATCGTGTTTTGGATTTTGGATGCCGTGCGGTTTGGCACTGCAACAGATTTTTCCCTGCCCTGGCTGGCCCGGAACTGGGTGTTGTTTGCGGTGTTGGGCTGTGTGGGCGTGCTCTTGCGCCGGACGGCCACTCCGGCCATGGCGGTGCTCTGCGGCGTGGCGGCCGTGCTGTTGTTGCTGGCGAACCAGCCCGCCGCGCTGGTGCTGGTGTTTGAGCTGTTCTTCTCCCTGGTGTTGTTTGGTTCCACCCGGGCCTCCACGGCGGCCGGCAACACTGCCGTGGGCCTGTCGATTCTGCTGACGCTGGTGGTTTTTGCCTTCACTCGGCAGGCGGAACTCACAGTTGTGGCGGCCGTGCTGGCCGCCATGACGCTGCTCATGCCCGTCGAGTGGGCGGGAAACCTGCGCAAGGCCCAGCGCCTGGCCGAAAGCGAATCCGCCCGGGCAGAGGCTGTCCGGGAAGCCGCCGAGCACCGCCTTCTCGCCGACAGAACAGCCCACGAACTGGTCCTCGAGCGGGAGCGCCAGCACATGGCCCGGGAGTTGCACGACGTGCTTTCGGCCCGGCTCTCCGCCATCGCCCTGCAATCCGGCGCGGCACTTCAAACCCCGCCTCTGGACACGCCGTCGCCGCAGAGCCGCGTGCTGACCCGGATCCGGGCCGAGAGCGTCGCCGGTCTGGACGAGCTGAACGGCATGATCCGGCTCCTGCACACCGGCGCCCTGGATGAGACGGCAGGGCGCGTGGCCGACCTGGCGTCGCTGGTGGAGCAGTACCGTCTGGCCGGAACTGCGGTCTCCCTGGAAAATTCCTTGGACGACGCCGGGAATCACCTGCCGCTGCACGTCCAGACTGCCATCTATCGGGTTTCGGCCGAGTCCCTGCTCAACGCCACCCGGCACGCGCCCGGCTCCCCGGTCACAGTGATTCTGGACAGTGTCACGACCTCCGCGCCCGGAGCCGCAGCTGCAAAGGCGGCAGGCACGACTCCTCCTGGGGACGAAGCTTCGGCTCCTGCGGCTGTCCGCCTGCGCGTGTCCAACCAGCTGCCCGGGCTGCCGCAGGACCGGTCGGGTCAGAATCCACCAGCGCAAACTGTGCCGGCGCAACCTACCCCTGCACCCGCAACGCGCGGCGGAACCGGCACAGGGATCCCCAGCATGCATTTCCGGGCCGCCCACGCCGGCGGGTCCATCACCGCAGGGCCCCGTGGCAGCCAGTGGGTGGTGGAGCTGCGGCTGCCGGCTCCTGCCCCGGCCGCATCCGGACCAGCATCAGCACAGTCACCGGCCCCGGCACCACAAATTATTCCGAGCGGAATCAAGACATGACCGAACCAGCGCCCACTATCCTGCAACCCATCACCGTGCTGCTGGCCGATGACCATGCCGCCATCAGGCTGGGCATGCGCATGGTGGTGGACACTGCACCCGACATGGAAGTGGTGGGGGAAGCCGGCGACGGTGCACTCACGGTGGGCATGGCACGCACGCTGCGACCCGACGTCGTGCTGATGGATTTGCGCATGCCTGTCATGGACGGGGTCGAAGCGACCCGGCAGATTTGCAGCGAAGGGACGGCCAAGGTGCTGGTGTTGACGACCTTTGACCACGACTCCTACCTGTTTGGTGCCCTGCAGGGAGGTGCCTCCGGATTCCTGCTCAAGTCGGCCGAGCCCGGAGCCATCACCGATGCCATTCGGCGTGTCCACGACGGTGACCAGGTGATCGCGCCGGAGGTGACGGCGCGGATAGTGGCCGCGGCTCTGTCGCCGGGCAGCGGTCCGGCCGCCTCACCGGCGGAGCCGCCCGGCCTGGATCTGCTCACGGGACGCGAACGCGAAGTCTTTGAGTGCCTCGGCGGGGGCCTGACAAATTATTCGATTGGCCGCCAGCTGGGCATCTCGGAGGCCACGGTGAAAACGCATGTCTCCCGGGTATTGGCAAAGCTGGGCCTGCAGTCGCGGGTGCAGGCGGCGCTGTTCCGGAGAGCCTAGGGCCGGGAGGCGGCAGGCGGCGGGGGTTCCGCAGTGGCGGAATATCGGAGCCAACGCGGGACGGGCCCACGGCGGAAGGCTGTTTCCTTGCCCCGGCCGTTGAACAGGCGCATCATGGTGGAAACGGGTTGAGGAAGGGGACAACGACATGTCGGGAATCCAAGGCCGGGCGCACTGCAGCATCGCGCCGCCAGACCTCTTGGGGTGGTTGGCGGTAAAGGGCAATCCCCAGCAGCGGGAGGCTGCGGTGAGGGCGCTGGCCACCTCCGCAGCCATCCGCTCTCAGCGCGCCGTGATGGGCCACCTCGGCCGCCGACTGAACCTGCACGCAGGGGCCTTGATGGGCTCGGTTGCCGGGACGGGCGAGCGGCTGAGTGTCTACGACAACCAAAAGCAGGGCAGGCCGTTCCTGCCCGGGGTCTTGGTGCGCGATTGGCAGAAGCCGCCGGTGCAGGATGAGGCGGTCAACCAGGCCTATGACGGCAGCAACGACACCTACGAGTTCTACCGGGACATCTACGGCCGCAACTCCCTGGACAACGCAGGGATGGAGCTGCTCTCCTCCGTCCACTACGGCGTCGCCTTCGACAACGCGTTTTGGGACGGGGCCCAGATGGTTTACGGCGACGGCAGCGGACGCATCTTCCAGGTGGGCGGACTGACACGCTCCGTGGACGTGATCGCCCATGAGCTGACCCACGGCGTCACCGAGTTCACCGCGGGGCTGGTGTACAGCAAACAGTCGGGGGCGCTGAACGAATCGTTCTCCGACGTCTTCGGCTCGCTGGTCAAGCAGTACAGCCTGAACCAGACGGCGGCCGAGGCCAACTGGCTGGTGGGCGAGGGGATACTGGTCCCCGGGATCGGCAAGGCGCTGCGTTCCATGCTCCACCCCGGCACGGCCAACTCCGGCGACAGGCAGCCCGCGGACATGGAGCACTTCGTGGAGCTGCCCGATGACAACGACCCCCGCAACGACAATGGCGGCGTGCACATCAACTCGGGCATCCCCAACCGGGCATTCGCCCTCGCGGCGATCGCCATGGGCGGCCATGCCTGGGAGAAAGCGGGGCGGATCTGGTACCAGGTCCTGACCACCCGGCTACGTCCGAACACGCAATTTAATGCGGCCGCCCAGGCCACGGTCGACGTCGCCGGGTCCCTGTTTGGCTCCACCGAGCAGGATGCCGTGCACCAGGCTTGGCAAGAGGTTGGCGTGCTGCCATGAGGTTGATCATTTTTCGGGGAGCCGGCTTGGCGGGCTTGGTTGCCCGCACCGAACTCGACGCCAAATCCTTGCCGCAAGCTGCCGCGAAGACATTTGCCGTCGAGGTTGACCGCGCCAACCTCCGTGAGGAGCCCCCTCCCCCGCCGGAAAAATCATGGCCCGATGCGCAACTCTACGAGCTCTGCTTGGAGGAGGCCGGTCCCACCATCAGCGTCCGCTACAGCGACGAGAGCCTCCCTGAACAGGTCCGTCTGCTCGTGGCCTGGGTGGACGGGCGGCCCGAGCGGGTGGAGTCGATCGAGCCGTGATGCCCGGCCGGGACCCGGCCACAACAAAAAGGAGGCCGACGCCGGAACCTAAGTTCCGCCGTCGGCCTCCCTGAGCCGGGCACCAGCCGGGCAACAGCTACGCGCGCTCCGCGGCCTCCACCACGTTGGCCAGCAGCATGGCGCGGGTCATGGGACCGACCCCGCCCGGGTTCGGGGAAATCCAGCTCGCCACGGAGGCGGCGGCCGGCTCCACATCGCCGGTGACTACCGCCTTGCCGTTGCCGTCATCCACGCGGCTCACGCCAACGTCCAGGACAATGGCGCCGGGCTTGAGGTCGGCGGCCTTGATCATGTGTGGCACGCCGGCTGCGGCAACCACGACGTCGGCCAAGCGCAGCTCGGCGGCCAGGTCCTTCGTGCCGGTGTGGGCCAGGACCACGGTGGCGTTGATGTCGCGGCGGGTCAGCAGCAGGCCCATTGGCCGGCCGATGGTCACGCCGCGGCCAACAACCACCACGCGCTTGCCGTTCAGCGAAATGCCGTGGCGTTCCAGCAGCACCACACAGCCTTTGGGCGTGCACGGCAGCGGGGACGTCATGGGGCGGTTGACGTTGGCGACCAGGCGGCCCAGATTCATGGGGTGCAGGCCGTCGGCGTCCTTGGCCGGGTCGATGGCTTCAAGCACCACGTCCTGGTCAATATGCTTCGGCAGCGGCAGCTGCACGATGTAGCCGGTGCAGGACGGATCGTCGTTGAGCTGGCGGACGGCGGCCAGGACCTCGTCCTGGGTGGCCGTCTCGGGCAGGTCGATGCGGATGGACTTGATGCCGACTTCGGCGCAGTCCTTGTGCTTGCCGCCCACGTACCACTGGGAGCCTGGATCCGAGCCAACCAGGATGGTGCCCAGGCCCGGGGTGACGCCGCGGGCGGCGAGGGCCGCGACGCGTTCGGTCAACTCGGCTTTGATGGCTGCGGCGGTGGCCTTGCCGTCAAGGATTTGAGCAGTCGCCATTTTTACCATTCTTCCTGACCGGGGTACAGGGGGAAGTTGGCGGTGAGGGCCTTGACGCGGGCACTGAGGGCAGCAACGTCTGCGCCGCCCTTCAGTGCGGCTGCGATGATCTCGGCAACCTCGGTGAACTCCGGAGCACCGAAGCCGCGCGTGGCCAGTGCCGGGGTGCCGATGCGCAGGCCGGAGGTGACCATCGGGGGGCGGGGGTCGAACGGCACGGCGTTGCGGTTCACGGTGATGCCCACGCTGTGCAGGAGGTCTTCGGCCTGCTGGCCGTCCAGCACGGAGTTGCGCAGGTCAACGAGCACCAGGTGCACATCGGTGCCGCCGGTCAGCACGGACACGCCGGCTTCGGCAACGTCGGGTGCGTTCAGGCGCTCGGCAAGGATCTTGGCACCTTCCAGCACGCGGGTCTGGCGTTCCTTGAACTCCTCGCCGGCGGCAACCTTGAACGCCACGGCCTTGGCGGCGATGACGTGCATGAGCGGGCCGCCCTGCTGTCCCGGGAACACAGCAGAGTTGAGCTTCTTGGCCCATTCCTTCTTGGCCAGGATCACACCGGAGCGCGGACCGGAAAGGGTCTTGTGCACGGTGGAGGTGACGACGTCGGAGTACGGCACCGGGCTCGGGTGCAGGCCTGCCGCAACCAGTCCGGCAAAGTGGGCCATGTCGGTCCAGAGCAGGGCGCCCACCTCGTCGGCGATGGAGCGGAACGCGGCAAAATCCAGTTGGCGCGGGTAGGCGGACCAGCCGGCGATGATGACCTGGGGCTTCTCGGCGATGGCCTGGGCGCGCAGCTTGTCCATGTCGATGCGGAACGTGTCGGGTTCAACTTCGTAGGCAGCAACCTCGTACAGCTTGCCGGAGAAGTTCAGCTTCATGCCGTGGGTCAGGTGTCCGCCGTGGGCCAGGGACAGGCCCAGGATCTTGTCGCCGGGCTTGATCATGGCGGCGAGCGCCGCGGCGTTTGCCTGGGCACCGGAGTGCGGCTGGACGTTGGCGTACTCTGCACCGAACAGGTCCTTGACGCGCTCGATGGCCAGGGTTTCCGCCACGTCAACGTATTCGCAGCCGCCGTAGTAGCGGCGGCCCGGGTAGCCCTCGGCGTACTTGTTGGTCAGGACCGAGCCCTGGGCTTCAA
Source organism: Specibacter sp. AOP5-B1-6 (assembly GCF_052376555.1). Classification (NCBI taxonomy): domain Bacteria; kingdom Bacillati; phylum Actinomycetota; class Actinomycetes; order Micrococcales; family Micrococcaceae; genus Specibacter; species Specibacter sp. AOP5-B1-6. The sequence goes on along the minus strand of NZ_JBQSVT010000014.1, from coordinate 63,851 downwards.
GGACGGCACGGGGGGCGAAGTTTTCGCTGGCGATCATTTCCAGCGTGTCGCGCTGGCGGCCAAGCTCGTCCTTGAGGACGGCGGCGATTTCCGGGTCAAGCTCGGAGAGCGGGGCATTGGTCACGGACTGGGTGGGGGTGAAAGACACTACAGACTCCTGGTGGCAGCACGAAAAAAACTCTTCTAGGAAAGATTATCGCCATTCCGGTCATGGCCGCATTTGCAAGACTCCCTGTGTGCACATGCCGTTCAAGGCAGGAGCGTGGCACTGGGATTCCCCACGGCCAATGGCAGGCATTGGCAAAAGTGCCCTCACGTCCCAGGCGTACGATCGTGAGGTCTTCGCTCGTGCTGCTCCCCGGTGGTGTCCCACCTCATCGCCAGTCGCAACGCCTCAATTGTAGTACAGCTGCGAATTGGACGGTAACGTTGAACGGGTGACTGACTTGAATTCTCCCGCCGTGACCACCCCGGCAGCCACGCACGGATATGTGCTGACACTCTCCTGCGCCGACCAGCCCGGCATTGTCCACGCCGTTTCCGGATCCCTGTTGGAGGCCGGCTGCAACATCACCGACTCCCAGCAGTACGGCAGCCCGGACACCGGCACCTTCTTCATGCGTGTTGCCGTGGAAACCACGACGGCGTTCAGCCTCCTGCGCGAACACCTTGACACCGTTGCCGAACGCTTTGCGCTCACGTGGACCCTGCACCGCGCCGGGGCACCCGTCCGCACCTTGATTCTGGCGTCCAAGGCGGCCCACTGCCTCAACGACCTGCTGTTCCTGCAGCGCTCGGGCACCCTGCCCGTGGAAATCCCGGCGATCGTCTCCAACCACAGGGACCTGGAACCGCTCGCCGAGTTTTACGGCATCCCCTTTTATTACATCCCGGTCACCCCTGACACCAAGGCCGACGCCGAGGCGCAGCTGCTCGCGCTGGTGGCGGAGCTCGACGTCGAACTCGTTGTGCTCGCGCGCTACATGCAGGTGCTTTCCGACGACCTCTGCAACCACCTGGCCGGGCGCGCCATCAACATCCACCATTCGTTCCTGCCGTCCTTCAAGGGCGCCAAGCCGTACCACCAGGCGCATGCCCGCGGTGTGAAGATCATTGGCGCCACCGCCCATTACGTCACGGCAGTGCTGGATGAGGGCCCCATCATTGAGCAGGAAGTCATCCGGGTTGAGCACGGCCATTCGGTCGAGAAGTTCGTCTCGATGGGCCGCGCCGTTGAGGCCCGCACACTGGCCCAGGCCGTGCAGTGGCATGCCGAACACCGCGTTCTCCTCGACGGCCACCGGACAGTCGTCTTCGACTGACCAACACCCGGGAGCCGTCGGGCCTTCGCGAGCGTGGGCCCGAGACCCCCACCCGGGAGTCGCCGGTCAGCGGTTTTCGCGGGTGGGGAGCACCGGCTCGATGGGCGCTGCGGACAGCATCTCGTAGTCGGACTGCGACAGTGCGGCCACCCGCGAGTGGCGGCGGCCGTAGGCGAAGTACGCGATCAGGCCCACGATCATCCACAGCAGGAACACCAGCCAAGTCAGGCCGCCGAGGTTAATCATCAGGTACACGCACATGAGCGCGCCGAGGATCGGCGTCACGGGGTAGAACGCCGCCCGGTAGCTCCGTTTGAGTTCGGGGCGATTGCGGCGCAAATAGATGACGGAAATATTGACCAGGGTAAAGGCGAACAGGGTCCCAATGCTTGTTGCGTCGGCCAGGGCACCCAACGGCACCAGCCCGGCCGTCAGCGCGACGGCGATGCCAACGATCAAGGTGCCTGCAACAGGAGTGCCGCGCTTGGCTGAAATCCTGCCGAACACCTTGGGCACCAGTCCGTCGCGCGACATGGAGACGAGAATCCGGGTCTGGCCATAGAGCACGGCCAGCACAACGCTGGTGATGGCCAGCACCGCACCAATGGCGAACACCGCGGCAATCCATGGCTGGTGGGTGATTTCCTGGAGGATCTTGACCAGGGCCGCTTCGGTGCCCTCGAACCAGGTCCACTCGCGGGCGCCGATCGCGGCAACAGCCACCAGAACGTAAATTGAGGTGACAATCACCATGGAAAGCATGATGGCCCGGGGCAGGTCGCGCTGTGGATTTTTCGCCTCCTCGCCCGCTGTGGACGCCGCATCGAAGCCAATGTAGGAGAAGAACACCCGGGAAGCCGCGGCCGAGACGCCGGCGGCACCCATGGGCATCAGCGGGTCAAAGTTGCCGGCGTTGAACGCTGTGAAAGCCACGGTGCAAAAGAACAGCAGAATCACGATCTTGATGAACACTATGGTGGTGTTGACCCAGGCGCTTTCCCTGGCACCTCGCATGAGCAGCACCATGGACAGAAGCACGATGGCCATGGCGGGCAGGTTCATGACGCCGCCGGAACCGGGTGGCTGGGACATGAAGTCGGGCAGCACCCACCCCAAGCCCGCGACGGATTCATTGATGTACTGGCCGGCCCCCACGGCCACGGCGGCCACGGACACCGCGTATTCCAGCACCAGGCACCAGCCGCAGATCCACGCCATGCCTTCACCCAGCGTCGCATAGGTGTAGGAATAGCTGGATCCGGAAACCGGCACCATGCCGGCCATTTCCGCGTAGGAGATGGCGGAGAGCAACGCCGCAACGCCGGCGATCAGGAACGAAATGAAGATGGCGGGCCCGGCCATCGGCACGGAATCGCCAAGGATCACAAAGATGCCGGTGCCCAGTGTTGCGCCGACGCTGATCATGGTCAGCTGCAGGACACCGAAGCTCCGCACCAGCTTGCGCCCGCCGGTGCCGTCGTTGGTCTCCTGGACCATTTGCGCAATGGGTTTGCGCCGAAGCAACTGGCGCCCCAGACCCAAGGCAGTGCCGGAACTGCCGCGTGAGCCCGTCTTTACAGCGCCCGGCTCATCAATACGTGGCATTCCAGAGTTTCCATTCTGTGTGGCCGGGATGGCAGATGCGGCTGCCGTCCCTGCATTTTCCAGTCACCTGCCGCAGCCATCGCGGCACCCTGGACGATCATGCCGCTGTGCCCGTCGCACAATGCGGGCCCGGTGTCCGGTGTTGAACCGCCGCCGGCAAGCGACACACAATTCTACCGTGCCACCGCAGCCCGCCAACGGCAGTATCAGGGGCCGGGACAGTGGATCGTGTCACTGCCAAGGCTGAACCACGACACATAACCTCCGGAAATGGACGATCAGTGGAGCCATTGGCCACCCGCACGGGCGCCACCCCTCGGATGATGAAAGCGCCATCGTTGCGCCCACCGCGTGGCGGTCCGTGCAGACACCAATTCAATCCCGCCGGGAAGGGGCAGCAGCTTCCGGGACACAGCGGGGCTGCTCGGTTGCCCCGTGCATTCTTGGACGGGTGCCTTGACTGCCCCCTTCCTTCCGTTTTTGAAATCGAGTTTGCAGTTGTTAGCCCGGAATTCGCTTTCAGTTGTCGATTCCGTCCAATAACTGCAAACTCGATTTCTTGAGAACATGAAGCACGACGGCGGGACGTTGCCTTGCGCTCCTCCCCCACCTTGCACCCACATGCCAACACTCCCCGCGCCATCGCCACTGTTGTCCTGGCGCAGCGACGCGCAGCGGGTCCCGACGATTCGCCATTCCGATTGGCTAGGCTGGAGGAATGCAGACACATATCTTGGGCAAGACGAACCGCACCGTATCCGCCGTCGGACTTGGAACCTGGCAACTGGGTGCGGATTGGGGCGATGTCAGCGAGGCTGATGCGCTGTCGGTGCTTGCGGCCGCAGCCGATGCCGGCGTCACGTTCTTTGACACTGCGGACGTCTACGGGGACGGCCGCAGCGAGCAGGTCATCGGGCGCTTCCTCAAGGACGCCGGGGAGGGCCGCAGCATCACCGTCGCCACCAAGATGGGCCGGCGCATGGAGCAGATCCCGGAAAACTATGTCATGGAGAACTTCCGCGCCTGGACGGACCGGTCCCGAAAAAACCTCGGCGTGGACACCCTCGATTTGGTGCAGCTGCACTGCCCTCCCACGGCCGTTGTGACCTCGGACGAAGTTTATGACGCGCTCGACACGTTGGTTGCAGAGGGCGCCATCGCCAACTACGGCCTCAGCGTTGAAAGCTGCGAGCAGGCGCTGGCCGCGATCGCCCGCCCCAACGTGGCAACCATCCAAATCATCCTCAACGCCTTCCGCCTGAAACCGCTGGACGCCGTGCTGCCGGCTGCCCGCCGCGCCGGAGTTGGCATCATCGCCCGCGTCCCCCTCGCCAGCGGCCTGCTCTCCGGCAAGTACACCGCAACCACAACTTTCGCCGAGAACGACCACCGCAATTTCAACCGCGACGGCAGCCACTTCGACGTGGGCGAGACCTTCTCCGGTGTTGATTACACTGTCGGCCTCGAGGCGGCGGAGAAGTTCACGGCACTGGCAGCCGCAGAAGCTGGCACCACAGCCCAGACGGCACTGGCCTGGGTGGCCCAGCTCGACGGCGTCTCGACCGTCATCCCCGGCGCCCGGTCCACGACGCAGGCCCAAAGCAACGCCGCAGCCGGTTCGCTGCCTGCTTTGGGCAGTGAATTCAACTCCGGAGTCGGCAGCATCTATGACTCGCTGCTGCGGGCTGACATTCACCCACGCTGGTAATCGGCAGCAGGGCACGGCAGCCACCAGATCCCGGAACAACCTTTCAGCAACCATCCGTCCAACGATTGGATCCGCAATGCAGCAATTGATCACCCTTGACGGCAACACCCCCTCGGTTCACGAGAGCGCTTTTGTGGCCCACACAGCAGTCCTCATTGGCAAGGCGACCCTCGGAGCTGATTCCAGCGCGTTCTACGGTGTCGTGATGCGCGGGGACTCAAATTCAATCACCGTTGGTGCAGGCAGCAATCTTCAGGACAATGTTGTGCTGCACGCCGACCCGGGATTCCCCACCGTCGTCGGCAACGGCGTGAGCGTTGGCCACGGTGCCATCATCCACGGCTGCACAGTTGAGGACGACTGCTTGATAGGCATGAGTGCCACCATCATGAACGGCGCAGTCATTGGCGCCGGATCGCTGGTGGCTGGCGGTGCGGTGGTGCTCGAGGGTGCCGTCATTCCGCCCGGTTCCCTCGTTGCCGGGGTCCCGGCGAAAGTGCGCCGCGAACTGAGCGCCGAGGAATTGGAGCACGTCCGGGACAACGCCACAAACTATGTTGGCCTGGCCCGCAAACACAAGCAGGTTCAGCCCTAGTCCGGCGAGGCGGGCCTGCATGGCCGGCCACCTGCGCGAGCGTCCACCTGCGCGAGCACTGCAATGGCCCTGAAGTTTTTTCTTCAGGGCCATTGCCATGCGACAGGGCTTGCCATGGCACAGGGCTATTTGAGGACACCACGCGATTTCACCTCCCCAGCCCCTCCGTTCGCAATGATGGCGGCAAGTTAAGGGGAAACAAACAAATTCAACAATTTCCGGACTTATGCGTGCGCCAGGGGCCCGGGATGACGTGCAGGTCAGTTGCAGACCAACTGCCAAGGGGCTCGCGGCACGGACGGCTGATCTGGCTAATCCCGCATACAAGCCGTTTCCGCGATTTCTGGGTTTTTGCGTTAAGGTAAAATTGCGCCGATTTCCCACATTGTGTTCACATCTTGACTGCAAGGCTAATTGTGATGCACGCTACTACCTATGAGCGAACACCTTTCCCCCCTTGCACGCCACGGGTCCAGGCCAGGCTCACAGTCAGCGCTGCGCCAACGCAACGAACAACTCATTGTTGCCACGCTTCGCGATCAGGGCGCCTTGTCACAGGCCGAACTGGCCCGAACCACCGGGCTTTCCACGGCCACGATCTCCAACATCGTCAAGTCCATGTGCGCCAACGGACTGGCCACGACCCGTCCCACCACGAGCTCCGGGCGGCGCGCACTGGCAGTGTCCCTGCTGGAAACCCCCGATGTGGCGGCAGGCATCGACTTCGGCCGCAGCCACGTCCGCCTGGTTCTCGCCAGCCCCAGCTTCAAGGTCAAGGCTGAACGGTTTGCCCAGCTTCCGGTAGGCCATTTGGCGGCGGAAAGCATAGCCGCCGCAGCTGCCATGATGGACGAGCTGCTCATCGAGTCGGGCATAGACCGCAGCCGGGTCATTGGCGCCGGAGTCGGCGTCCCTGGCCCCATAGACCACCGCACGGGCACGGTCATCCGGGGCGCCATCCTGCCCGAGTGGGTGGGCGTAAACATCGTCGCCCAGCTGCAGCAGGCACTCAAGATGCCCATTTTTGCCGACAATGACGCCAATCTTGGGGCGCTGGCACAGGTGACATGGGGAGAACACCGTGCAGCCAAGGATTTGGTGTTCCTCAAGATTGGCAGCGGCATCGGCGCGGGCTTGATCCTGAACGGCGCGCCCTACTACGGCCACACCGGAATAACGGGCGAGATCGGCCATGCAACAATTTTTGACCAGGGTCTGGTGTGCCGCTGCGGAAACCGCGGCTGCCTGGAAACCGTGGCGTCAACCGCTGTCATGATCGAACTGCTCAGCCGCGGTGAACCCGCCACCCTGACCGTGCAGGAAATCATCAAGCGGGCCAAGGCAGGCGACGCCGCAACATTGCGCGTCATTGACGATGCAGGAATGTCGGTCGGCAAGGCGATGGCCAACGTTGCCAACATGATCAACCCGGAAATGATAGTCGTTGGCGGGCCTCTTGCACCCCTGGGCGAAACGCTGTTGAATCCCATTCGGCGCGGACTCATACGCCACGCGGTGCCCGCCATCGGTGAGGGAACAGCAGTTGTCATGTCCTCACTCGGCGACAGGGCCGAGGCCCTGGGCGCCATCTCACTGGCATTGAACAACAGTCACCCGTGAACCGCAGTCCCTGCCAGCAGCACCAAGACCGCAGTCCCCAGCCGCATGACCCCAGCCCCAGCCCCATCCCCACGGCAGGACTTCACACCGTTACCATTCCGTTGTGTTAAATAGTTGACTGCAATTAGTGATGCAGGTAACTTTTGGGGAGGGGGTATTCCAATTGCCTTCTCAAATCATCATTTTCGAACATTTAATCATGGAGGAAAAACATGCGACGTCGTCTATCGTTGCTTGCCGGAGTTGCAGCGCTGGGTCTGACCCTGGCAGCCTGCGGCGGCGGCGGCGACACCCCCGCTGACAGCTCCAACGCCAAGGATGCCACCGGAAAGGTCGGCGTCTTCACCTGGTGGGCCGATGGTTCCGAGAAGGCCGGCCTTGACGCACTCGTCAAGGTGTTTGGCACGGACTACCCGGATGTCACCTTTGACAACCTTGCCGTTGCCGGTGGCGCAGGCTCACAGGCCAAGAGCGTCCTGGCCGCACAGTTGAAGGCCGGCAACCCGCCGGATTCCTTCCAGGCCCACGCAGGCGCCGAGCTTCAGGACTACATCGACGCAGACCAGCTCGAGGACCTGAGCAGCTTCTACGAGGAGAACGACCTCACCTCGCAGTTCCCCAAGGACCTCATTGACCGTCTGACAGTTGACGGCAAGATCTACTCCGTGCCCTCCAACATCCACCGTGCCAACGTCGTCTGGGCCAACGTTGAGGTCCTGAAGAAGGCCGGCGTCGACCCGGAGAAGCCCGCCGAAGACCTCGACGCCTGGTTTGCCGACATGGACAAGATCAAGGCCTCAGGCACGATCCCGCTGGCAGTCGCCGGTTCCTGGACCCAAGTCCAGCTGTTTGAAAACATCCTCCTGGCCAGCTTGGGCGCAGACGGCTACAGCGGCCTGTGGGATGGCAAAACCGAGTGGAAGAGCGCCGAAGTCACCACGGCCATCAAGGCTTACGAGAAGGCCCTCAGCTACACCAACACCGACCGCGACTCACTCAGCGACTGGGCTCCTGCCACACAGCTCGTTCAGGACGGCGCAGCCGCCTACAACGTCATGGGCGACTGGGCGGAAGCCAAGTTCACCCTCGACGGCGACAAGGCCGGCACCGACTACGTCTACTTCCCCACACCGGGAACCGCAGGCGTCTTCGACTTCCTCGCCGACTCCTTCACACTGCCCAAGGGTGCCCCGAACCCGGCCGGTGCCAAGGCCTGGTTGACCACCATCGGCTCCGCCGAAGGCCAGACCGCGTTCAACAAGGTCAAGGGCTCCATCCCGGCCAACACCACCGCCAAGACCGATGACTTCTCCGAATACCAGAAGAGCGCCATCAAGGACTTCGGCCAGGACACGATCGTCTCCTCACTGGCGCACGGTGCAGCAGTGCCCGTTGCCTGGTTGAACGACCTGAGCACCGCCGTCAACAAGTTCGGCGGCGACAAGAACGTTTCAGGGCTGCAGGATTCCGCAGCATCGATCGCGGCGAAGTTCGCCGAGTAACACACCGCATTCAGGCTGGGGGCGGCCGCGACAATCATGTCGTGCCGCCCCCAAGCCATGCACTACCGATTTTCTTCGGAAGGAGGCAAACTATGTTAAAACGTGCAAAAACATGGGGTCCCGGCGTATTGCTGCTGGCCCCGACAATCATCCTGGTGGGCGTCTTCGTCTACTGGCTCATCATTGAGAACTTCCGTGTCAGCCTCACAAACCAGCACACGGCCAAGCCCAGCAACAAATACGTTGGCTTTGACAATTACACCAACCTCTTGGCAGACCCAAACTTCCAGCACTCACTGTGGAACCTGCTGGTCCTGACCATCGTCTTCCTCGGTGGCACCTTGATCTTCGGCTTCCTGTGGGCCTGGATCCTGGAACAGCCGTCCAAGGGCGAAGGGTTCTTCCGCTCGGTGTACTTGTTCCCCATGTCGGTCTCCTTCATCGCCTCCGGCGTTGTGTGGCGCTGGCTGCTCTCCAGCCTGCAAACCACCCAGCCCGGCGGTGAACGCACCACGGGGCTGAACCGGCTCCTTGACAGTGTTGGTTTGGGTGCCTTGCAAAACGACTGGTGGTCGAACCCCACCTGGGGCATTGCGGCCATCGCCGTCCCCGCCATCTGGCAGCTTTCCGGCTACGTCATGGCGTTGTTCCTTGCCGGTTTCCGCGGCATCCCCGACGAGCTGCGCGAAGCGGCACGCATCGACGGTTGCACCGAATGGAAACTGTACCGCCACGTAATCTTCCCGCAGCTCAGCCCGGTCATGCTCTCCGCCGTCATCATCATCGGCCACATGTCCCTGAAACTGTTCGACCTCATCCGCGCCATCGTGCCGGACGCCAACACCTATGACGTCCAGGTTCCGGCGACCATGATGTGGGTCAAATACATTGGCAGCGACTACGCCGATGCCGCCGCGATCGGCACCATCCTGCTGGTTCTCGTGGCACTGGTCGTCATCCCCTACCTCATGTACACCTCACGAGCGGAGAAGCGCTAATGTCCACCGCCACAGTGAACAACAAGAACCGCCTGCGTTCGGCGCAGGACATGAAGTCGGATGCCAAGCGCAACAACAAACGGCGCATCAACCGCACGCTCAAGTACGCGCTGCTGATCTTCTTCGTCGTCGTGGTCATGCTGCCCGCGTACGTTTTGTTCATCACCAGTTTCAAGGGAACGGCCGACGCCGACCCCTCCCGTGCCTGGTACCTCCCCGAAGTGTGGGAAACCGGCGGCTGGGTGAAGGCCTGGACCACGCTGGCCCCCTCCTTGGGCCGCACCGTCCTGCTGGTGGTGCCCTCGGCATTGGTGTCCGCCTTCCTGGGCTCCATCAACGGCTATGTGCTGTCCAAGTGGAGGTTCCCCGGCTCGAACATCGTGTTCACGTTGATCTTGTTCGGCATGTTCATCCCCTACCAGGCCGTCATGATCCCGTTGACGCAGCTTGTCAGCGACCTCGGCGTGCCGCAGGGCGTCCCGTCCCTGATGCTGCTGCACATTGTCTACGGCCTGCCGATCTGTACGCTGATCTTCCGCAACTACTATGCCTCCGTCCCCGATGAACTCATCGAGGCGGCTCGCATGGACGGTGCCGGCATCCTGCGCACCTACGGCTCGGTCATCTTCCCCGTCTCGGCCCCCGGCTTCGTCGTGGTGTTGATCTGGCAGTTCACCTCCGCCTGGAACGACTACCTCTTTGCCGCGTTCTTCTCCTCCGGCCGCAACGGCCCGGTCACGATCGCACTGTCCTTCCTCGCCGGCGGCCAGCTCACCGACTACGCCGCCTCCATGGCCGGCGCGCTGATCGCCTCCGTCCCCACACTCATTGTCTACATCCTGTTGGGCAAGTACTTTGTGGGCGGCCTGATGAGCGGTTCAGTCAAGGGCTGACGCCCAAGCACCCCCGGCCCAAGGCAGGCCGGCCGCACAGGCCCCGTCCGCCGTCGTTCCTCAAGGACGACGGCGGACGGGGCCTTCCGCGTCTCCCCCGCCTTCCAGCCTGCTCCAGACACTCGCTCCGTAGATGGGGTGTTTGGGCCAACGCTCACTTGTTGGCGGGGTGCTTCAGTTGCGTTTTTTAGCCCGCGTGGTGATGGCCAGCAGGGCCACAATCCCGATCCCGACAGCCGGCCGGCCTGCCAGCCAGCCGCACTAGTGTCCTGCTACTTGGCCTGCCGGCTGACCATCTCGTTGATCCAAAGGGGCGCGTACGGGGAGGTGCAGTTGGGCGGGGTGGGGTAGTCCTTGAGCACTTCGAGGCGCTCACCGATCTCCAGCGCGCGGGCCCGCAGCTCCGGGTTTTCAATGCCGATCTGGGCCAGTGCGAAGTTCATGGCCCATTGGAGGCGGTCCGGGGCCGACTTCATCTGGGCCTCGATGATGTCCAGCAGGCCCGGCAGGTCCAGGCCCGCCGGCGCCTTCACAATGCGTTCGCTCGTCAGCGCCCAGCCGGCCGCCGCAACCACCGGGTCGGGATCGGTGAACCAGGCGTTGCGCAGTTCCTCTGCGTGGGGGCCCTTCTTCACCACGTAGTTCACGAGCCAGTCGTTCACCTTGGGGATGTGGGCCTGGCGCAGCATGGTGTCCAGCTCTTCCGCGGTGAAGGACTTGGGCCGGAACATCAGCAACGCCACCAGCCGCGCTGCAGTGTCACCGGTGGCCCAGAGCTCGCGGGCAAGCTCCTGCTGGGACTTCAGCCGCTTCGCAATTGCACGCAGCTTGCCAAGGTTGACGCCGTGGTCGTCACCGTGTTTTTCGTTGATGGCACGAGCCTTGGGGTCCTCCAGCGCCGCCAACTCGGCCAGCACCTGGGCCGCAGTGGTAGTTGTTCCAGTCGTTTCAGTCGTTTGCGCCATCTCGGTCTCCAGTTCCGCAGCAGATGCGCTTCATCTTACTGGGCGGAACCGACAACTGCGCGGGGCCGGTCTCCCGGCGGGCACGCCTTCGCCAACACCTTCGTGTTCGACGCAATTTGTCGAAGCGCTTGTCATGTTCCCCCGCCGGAGATGCATTGCTGGCAGAATGTCCGAATGAGCACCCCACGATTCGTCGGCCGTCCCGACTGGTACACCACATTCAATCCCGACACCCTTGCCGCCACCGGCGCTCCCCTGCGCTGGGGCGTGATTGCCACCGGAAACACTGCCGACACCGTCACGGCCGATCTGGCGCTGCTGGAAGATGCCGTGCTGCAGGCAGTGAGTTCGCGCAGCGGGAAGAGCGCGGCAGCGTTCGCCGAACGGTTTGGCTTTGCGACTCATTATTACGACGGCGGATCCGACGGTTCAGCTGACCCCGGCCACCTCCAGCTGGTGGCGGACCCGGAGGTGGATGTGGTTTACATTGCCACCCCGCACGGGCAGCACTTTGATGTGGCACGGGCTGCCTTGGAGCACGGCAAGCACGTTTTGTGCGAGAAGGCACTGACCATCACGGCCGCCGAGACGCGCAGCTTGATCAATTTAGCGCGCGCCAAGGGACTGTTCCTGATGGAAGCCGTGTGGGCGCGGTTTGTGCCGGGCTACCAGCGAGCCCTGGAGATCATTGCCTCGGGCGAGATTGGTGACGTGAAGTGGGTGCAGGCCGATCTCGGCTTCGTGGCGCCAACGGATGAAACGTTGCGCATTTGGGCCCCGGCCGACGGGGGTGGGGCGCTCCTTGACCTCACCGTCTACCCGCTGCTGTGGGCGTGGGGAGCACTCGGCCGGCCTGAGACGGTGGCCGCCACCGGCACACTCACTTCCTTTGGCGTGGACGCACAAAACACCATCACGCTCAGCTACCCCAACGGCGGGCAGGCCCAGCTGCTCAGCCACCTGACCTCGCAGGGCCCCAGCCGGGCCACCGTCTCCGGCACCCTGGGGTATCTGGAAACGGTGGATTCACTGAACAACCCCCGGCAGCTTCTCATTTCCGGCCCCGGCGACGCCAAACGCACCGAGACATTTGAGTACCCGGGCCGCGGCTACACCTACCAGCTGCGCGAAGTGACCCGCTGCATCCAGGCCGGACTGACCGAAAGCACCACCATGCCGCTGGATGATTCCCTGGCCATCATGGAACTGTTCGACGAGGTCCGCCGCCAAATAGGTGTCAGCCACCCCAACGATGCCCGCACCGACCTCTAACCGCCGCCCTGCCCCTGCCCCTCTCACTGCCCAACGCTCGCTCTCATACGGGGCCCTTTTCCCCAACGCTCTCGCAATGGACGCATCGCACGGTGCGGGCACTGCGCGAGCGTTTCGAAAATAGCCGCCATTACTGCGAGAGGGTTTGTTGGGGGGGGCGACGACGGGGCGCCGCCTTCGCGCTGGAAGGTGACGCCCCGCCGTCGTACTTTGGGGTTTTACTTTGGGATCGGGACTCAGCCGACGCCCAGGTAGGCTTCCTTGATGGCCGGGTTGGCCAGCAGTTCCTTGCCCGTGCCGCTGTGCGTGATCTCGCCGGTCTCGAGCACAAAGGCCCGGTGCGCCCGGGCCAAGGCCTGGTTGGCGTTTTGCTCCACGAGCAGCACCGTGGTGCCCTGGGTGTTGATCTCGGTGATGATCTTGAAGATTTGCCGGATGAACTGCGGGGCCAGCCCCATGGAGGGCTCGTCCAACAGCAGCAGCTTGGGCCGGGACATCAACGCCCGGCCAATGGCGAGCATCTGCTGCTCGCCGCCGCTCATGGTGCCGCCAAACTGCTTCTCACGCTCCTTCAGCCGCGGGAACAAGGTGAACACCCGGTCCAGGTCCTCGTCCACGCCGCTGCGGTCCTTCCGCCCAAAGGTGCCCATGTCCAGGTTTTCCAGCACCGTCATGGCCGGGAAGATGCCTCGCCCTTCCGGCGCCTGCGAAATGCCCTGCACGACCCTGATGTGGGCCTTCATCTTGGTGATGTCCTCCCCCATGAACTTGATGGTCCCGCCCGAGGGGTTGAGCAGCCCGGAGATGGTTTTCATGGTGGTGGTTTTGCCGGCACCGTTGGCACCGATCAAGGAGACGATCTCGCCCTCGTCCACCGTGAAGGACATGTCGTGGATTGCCTGGATCCTCCCGTAGTGGACCGAGACGTTGTCCAGCTCAAGCAAAGTCATCTTCAGGCTCCCCTAGGTAGGCGGAAATCACGCGCGGGTCTTCACGGATGTCGTGCGGCTTGCCGTCGGCGATCTTCTTGCCAAACTCCAAAACCACAATCCTGTCCGTGACGCCCATGACGAGTTTCATGTCGTGCTCAATCAAAAGGACCGTGTAGCCGTCATCCCGGATGGTGCGGATGAGCTGCATGAGCTCTTCCTTTTCCGCCGGGTTGAAGCCGGCAGCCGGTTCGTCCAGGCACAGCACCTTGGGGTCGGTGGCCAGCGCCCTGGCAATTTCCAGCCGGCGCTGGCTGCCGTACGGCAGGTGCCGCGAGAGTGTGGCTGCCTGATGGCCGATGCCGACAAAGTCGAGCAGGGCCATGCCGCGCTCAATGGAGCTCTTTTCCTCCCTGATGTGTCTGGGCAGGCGCAGCAGGGCCCCCACCACGCTGGTTTTGTGCCGCGCATCCAACCCAACCACCACATTCTCCAGGGCAGTCATTTCGCCAAAGAGGCGGATGTTTTGGAAGGTGCGGGCCAACCCTGCACGCGTGATTTTGTGCTGCTTCATGCCGTTGAGCAGCCTGCCCTCCAGCAGCACCTGCCCGCCGGTGGGCTTGTAAACCCCTGTCATGGCGTTGAAACACGTGGTCTTGCCTGCCCCGTTGGGGCCGATCAAACCAAGGATTTCACCGCGCTTGATGGTGAAACTGACGTCGTCCATGGCCAGGAGGCCGCCGAATTTCATGGTCAGGTTCTTGACCTGCACCAAATCCTCGCCGACATCGACGGCAAACTTCCTGTCGGGTGCGATGGCCTCGGCCGTTTCCAGGTCGACGCCGCCGGCACGCAGGGCCGCTTCGTCCACTCCGCTGTTTGGATCCACTGCTTCACTCATGATGGCGCCCCCTCTGCGCGGGGTTTGGGCGACGGCAGCGTGGCAGCCGCTCCCGGCCCGCCTGGTTTCCCGGAACCGTCTTGCGGGCCCGGTGCGCCAGGCTTGTCCGGACCGTCCGGACCGTCCGGCCTGCCGGAATTCTTGGCATACTGGCGCCTGACTGCAGCATACGCCTTGGTGCCGTAGGCCAACAGCCGCTGTTTGGCCGGAACCAGGCCTTGGGCACGGTAGATCATGATGATGATCAAGGCGATGCCAAAGATCAGGAACTTGTACTCGGCAATGGCCGTAAACCGCAGCGGAATGTAAGCCACCAGGGCGCCGCCAAGGATGGCACCGACCTTGTTGCCCGAGCCGCCCAGCACAACTGCCGCGACAAACAAGATGGACGTCACGACGTCGAACTTCTGGTTGTTCACGAAGCCAACCTGGCCGCCCATGAGCGCCCCGGCCAGGCCGCCAACACCGGCGCCGAGCGCGAAGGCCCACACCTTGTACTTGAACGTTGGCACACCCATGGTCTCGGCGGCGTCCTCGTCCTCGCGGATGGCGATCCAGGCACGGCCAACGCGGCTGCGCTCCATGTTGCCGACCAGGAACAGCATGATGATCAAGATGGTCAGTGTCAGCCAGTACCAGGGGGTTCCGTTGGAGTTGGCGAAAATGGGGATTCCGTCGGCGCCAACACCGGGCGGGTGGCCCACGTTTTGGAAACCGGGCTGGCCCTTCATGGCTGGGATGATGGTGGCGAGGATGCGCACGATCTCACCAAAGCCGAGCGTCACGATGGCCAGGTAGTCCCCGCGCAGGCGCAGCGTGGGCAGGCCCAGCAGGACGCCGACAAACATGGAGACCGCAATGGCCACGGGGAGCGTCCACAGGTACGGGATCTTGATGAACGCGGAGTCCGGGCTGGTCAGCATGGCCGCCGTGTAGGAGCCGACGGCGAAGAAGGCAATGTAGCCAAGGTCCAGCAGGCCGGCGTAGCCAATCACAATGTTCAGCCCGACGGCGACCAGCGCGTAGATTGCCATGAGCTGGCAGGCCAGCGGCCAGTCGTTGCCTGGTTCGGTCGTGATAAACGGGATGTTCATGACGGGCAGCAGGAACGCCACGACCACGATCGGGATGAGGATCAGCCATTGTTTTTGGCGCGGCATTTCACGCCACCGGTCACTCCACGCACCAAATTTGCGGTTTGCCCGCGGCACGGCTGCGCTTGAGCCAAGCGGCACTCCCGCAGCATCCGAGTCGGCTGTGCCCTGTGCTGACTTGGCGGTTGACAGCGGCTTTGGTCCGTCTGACATGCTCATGCCTTGCTCCTTCCAAGCGAGGTGCCCAGAATTCCTTGGGGACGGAACAGCAGCACCAGCACCAGCACGAGGAATGCGACGACGTCGGTCCACTGGGAGTTGCCCAACAGGATCTGCCCATAGTTGCCGATCAAGCCCAGCAGCAGCCCGCCAAGGAGGGCGCCGCGGACGTTGCCGATGCCGCCCAGCACTGCGGCCGCAAAGGCCTTGATGCCGAGGATGAAGCCGCCGTTGTAGACAACGCCGGAGGGGATTTTCATGGTGTAGAACAGCGCGGCCGCGCCGGCAAGGATGCCGCCGATGACGAACGTGGTGATAATGATTTTTTCCTTGTTCACGCCCATCAGCGTTGCCGTGTCCGGGTCCTGGGCGACGGCGCGGATGCCGCGGCCGGTGCGGGACTTGCTGATGAAGCGTTCGGTAACGACCATCATGATGACAGCGGCCGTCACGATCAGGATCTGGTCGTTGTAGATGAAGGTCCCGAACAGCTCAAAAATCGGCGTGACCTGGAACATGGTCAGGGCCTGTTCGGGGACGGCCCCGCGCCATACGTAGATCAGGTACTGGATGGTGAAGGAGGCGCCGATGGCCGTGATGAGAAAAACCAGGCGGGGTGCGTTGCGTTTACGCAATGGTTTGTAGGCCAGCCGCTCCAGCAAGAATGCTGCCAGGGCCGCGGCCAGGATGCCCACGATCAACGCCAGCAGCAGGTTGATGACAATGGCGCCCACATCCAGATTGGGGGCGGAGGGGCCGAAACCCAGGAAAGAAAGTGTGAACCAGACGCCGTAGCAGCCAATGATGAAGACTTCGGAGTGGGCAAAGTTAATGAGGTTCAGTACACCGTAAACGAGGGTGTAGCCCAGGGCCACCAGGGCGTAGATGGAGCCAAAGGTCAAGCCGTCAAAAGTTGCGGACCAGAAGTTCTGCCCCAAGGCTGCAAAATCCAGCGTAATCCAGTCGCTGGCCGGCGGTGCGGCCAAAAGTATGGTTGGAATCATGGGAGGTTTCCATTTCCTTCCGCGGCGTCCGGCAGGTCATGCCGGCGGCCAGCGCAAGTTGAAAGGTGGGCTGACGGGTGCTTGCACGGCAATGCTGTGGGGCGGAAGTCCACCCCACAGCATTGCCGGCCAGCTGGGGTTTACTCCCCGATGGGACCGATGGGAACGATCTTGCCGTTCTCCGTCTTGTAGCCGTAGACAGTCGGAGCCTGCAGCTCGCCCTTGTCGTTCCACTTGTAGTGCTTGCTCAGACCGTCCTTGTCGTAGGTCTTGACCCATTCGAGCAATGACGCCCGGTCCTGGTTTCCGGCGTCGATGCCCGAGAGCAGCACGGTGGCTGCGTCGTACCCTTCAATGGAGTACGTTCCCGGGTCGATGCCGGCCAGTGCCTTGTAGTCCTTGGCGAAGGTGGGGAGCAGCTCGCCGGGGATGCAGGGGCAGGTGAAGTATGCGTTGGCGGATGCGTCGCCTGCCTGCTTGATGAACTGGTCATCCTTGAGCCCGTCCGGACCAATGAACGTTCCCTTGTAGCCCTTGTTCACCAGCTGCTGGTCAAACGGGGCGCCTTCGGCGTAGTAGCCGGAGTAGAAGACGGCGTCGGCCTTGGAGTTCATGATCTTGGAGATCGTGGCCGAGAAGTCCTTCTGTCCCTGCGTGACCTTGTCAGTGCCCACCAAGGCGTCGCCGAGGCCTTCGGCGGTGGTCTTGCCCAGGCCGATGCCGTATTCGGAGTCATCCTGGACGATGTAGACCTTCTTGGCCTCCAGCTTGCCTGTCATGAACTTGGCTGCTGCCGGGCCCTGGACCGCGTCGTTGCCCAGTCCGCGGAAGAACGTGGTCCAGCCGTTGTTGGTCAGGTCCGGGTTGGTTGCTGCCGGGGTGACATGGACCAGCTTGACCTGTTCGAAGATGTTGCCGGTGGCCTTGGACTCGCCCGAGAACGGCAGTCCCACAACGCCGATGATGCCTTCCTCCTTCGTGGCCTGGGTGACCGGGCCGGTGGCCTTGTTGGGATCGCCTTCAGTGTCAAACTTCTTGAACACCACCTGGCAGTCGGCGTTTGCGGCGTTGTGCTCGTTGATGGCCAGCTGCACGCCGTTGAAGATGTTAATGCCGAGCTGGGCGTTGGGGCCGGTCTGGGCACCAACATAGGCCAGCGTGGTGGTGGCCGGACAGGTGGCCTTGCCGTCACCGGCCGGCAGGACGGCGTCCTTTGGCGTGTCAATGGTTGTCAGCGCCGGAATATTGACGGCGGCGCCGCCCCCGCCCTCCGAAGAGCTTCCGCCCTCCGGGGCAGCGGTGTTCGCACATCCAGCCATCAGCATGCCAAGTGTGGCTGCCGCAGCCAGTGTGGTCATAACTCTCTTGCGGTTCATTTATGCGCCTTCCGAAGTTAGCATCAAGGCCCGCGGGACGTCGTCGTTCCCCGTAACCATTGGCTTCACGTGATTTGACCTTACTACCCAGTATGTGAGGTGGAACACATATATTGCGTAAAGATCTGATAACAGATGCTTGTTTTGCGCTGGGAAGGCCCGACGGCGGCTGGTTGGGCAAGAAAAAAGCCCGCCCCGGGTGAGGGGCGGGCTTTTTTGCTGTGCGCCCCTTCGGGGGCTGCGGCTGGCAACCCCCGAAGGGGTCGCAGCTGGGATCCATTAGGACAGCGTGTCGATGGCCTTGTTCAGCAGTGCCGACGGGCGCATGATGGCTGCAACCTTGGCTGCATCAGGACGGTAGTAGCCGCCCAGGTCAACCGGTGAGCCCTGCACGTCCGCGAGTTCGGCGATGATTGCTTCTTCGTTGCTTGTCAGGTCCGCGGCTACTGCCTTGAACGCTTCCGCCAGCTCGGCGTCGACTGTCTGTGCCGCCAGTTCCTGTGCCCAGAACTTGGCTAGGTGGAAGTGGCTGCCGCGGTTGTCGATTTCGCCAACCTTGCGCTTCGGCGACTTGTTTTCCAGCAGGAACGTGCCGGTTGCCCTGTCGAGGGTGTCGGCCAGAATCTGTGCCCGGGCGTTGCCATAGTTGACGGCGAGGTGCTCGAAGCTGACGGCCAGGGCCAGGAACTCGCCCAGTGAATCCCACCGCAGGTGGTTTTCCTTGATGAGCTGCTGTACGTGCTTCGGGGCGGAGCCGCCGGCACCGGTCTCGAAGAGCCCGCCGCCTGCAATCAACGGCACGACGGAGAGCATCTTGGCGCTGGTGCCCAGTTCCAGGATCGGGAACAGGTCCGTGAGGTAGTCGCGGAGCACGTTGCCGGTGACGGAAATGGTGTCCTCGCCGCGGCGGATGCGTTCCAGGGTGAAGGCGGTGGCCTTCTCCGGGGACAGGATCTGGATGTCCAGGCCGTCGGTGTCGTGGTCCTTGAGGTACTCGTTGACCTTGATGATGAGGTTTGCGTCGTGGGCGCGGTTGCCATCCAGCCAGAACACAGCGGGGGTTGCGGAGGCGCGGGCGCGGGTGACGGCAAGCTTGACCCAGTCGCGGACGGGGATGTCCTTGACCTGGCAGGCACGCCAAATGTCGCCGGCTTCGACGTCGTGCTCGATCAGCACGGTCCCGGCAGTGTTGACGATCTGCACGGTGCCGGCTTCGCCGAGCTCGAACGTCTTGTCGTGGCTGCCGTATTCTTCGGCTGCCTGGGCCATGAGGCCGACGTTGGGGACGGTGCCCATGGTGGTCGGGTCGAAGGCACCGTGGGTGCGGCAGTCGTCGATGGTTGCCTGGTAGACACCGGCGTAGCTGCTGTCGGGCAGCACTGCCAGGGTGTCGTGTTCCTGGCCGTCGGCGCCCCACATGTGCCCGGAGGTGCGGATCATGGCCGGCATGGAGGCGTCAACAATCACGTCGGAGGGGACGTGGAGGTTGGTGATGCCATTGTCGGAGTCGACCATGGCCAGTGCCGGGCCGTTTTCGTACCCCTTCGCGATGGCGGCTTCAACGCCTGCGCGCACGTCCACAGGCAGTTCGCCCAGGCCGTTGAGGATGGAGGCCAGGCCGTTGGCCGGGCTCAGGCCGGCAGCTGCCAGGGCCTCGCCGTAGTTGGCGAACAGTTCGGGGAAGTAGGCCTTCACCACGTGGCCGAAGATGATCGGGTCGGAGACCTTCATCATGGTGGCCTTCAGGTGCGCCGAGAGGAGGATGCCCTCTTCCTTGGCGCGGGCAACCTGTGCGGTCAGGAACTCGTCGAGTGCCGCGGCGCGCATGACCGTGCCGTCAACGATTTCGTCGGCCAGGACGGGGAAGGCGTCCTTCAGCACGGTGGTGCTGCCGTCGGCTGCAACGAACTGGATCTTGATCTTGTCATCGGCTTCGATGACAACGGACTTCTCGTTGTGGAAGAAGTCGCCGCTGTCCATGGTGGCCACGTTGGTCTTGGAATCCGCGCTCCAGGCACCCATGCTGTGCGGGTTGGCCTTTGCGTAGCTCTTCACCGAAAGGGGTGCGCGGCGGTCGGAGTTGCCTTCGCGCAGGACCGGGTTCACGGCGCTGCCCTTGATCTTGTCGTAGCGGGCGCGAACGTCCTTTTCCTCATCCGTGGAGGGGTCATCCGGGTAGTCCGGGAGGGCGAAGCCCTGGCCCTGAAGTTCGGCCACGGCCGCCTTCAGCTGCGGGATGGAGGCGCTGATGTTCGGCAGCTTGATGATGTTGGCGTCCGGGCTCTTGGCCAGGGCACCCAATTCAGCCAGGGTGTCGGCTGCGCGCTGCTCTTCGGTGAGGTAGTCGCCAAAGACGGCGATGATGCGGGCGGAAACGGAGATGTCCCGGGTTTCCACCTCCACTCCGGCCGTGGAGGCGAATGCCTCAACAATCGGCAGGAAGGAGTACGTGGCCAACATGGGCGCTTCGTCTGTCAGGGTGTAGATAATCTTGGCCATAGGTGAGGTGTCTCCTGCGAAAATTCAATGGATTACTGAGAATCTGGTGAGATTTCTTTCCCTCCCAATCTACCCGAGACACGGCGTTTGCCCGCTATCGGCGCTTTAGGTGACGCTGCCCTAAGTGAACTTAGCCTCACTTTGTGTGCGCCGAATTCATTTTCGCAATAACGTGGAGCCATGGAACTTAAGGGAAAACTCGCAGAAGCCATCAACGATCAAATTACGCTGGAGATCCAGGCCGCGGTGGTTTACCGCCAGCTGGCCATTGAAATGGATGTTCAGGACCTGCCCGGCATTTCACGCTGGTTCCTGGCCCAGTCGGCGGAGGAGCTGGTGCACGCACAGAAGTTCACCGACCACATGACCGACCGCGATGCCGCCCCCAAGATCGGCACGATCACGGCTCCGGATGTCACGATCAACACCGTCCTTGAGGCGTTTGAGGCGTCGCTGGCGCACGAGCAGAAGGTCTCGGAGTCAATCCGCAACCTGTACCGCATGGCACAGCAGGAGGGCGACATTGACTCCATCCCGCTGTTGAACTGGTTCATCGAGGAGCAGCTGGAAGAGGAAGCCACCGTTGGCGAAATCATTGGCCGGGTGAAGCTGATCGGCGCCGATGGCAACGGCCTGCTGCGTTTGGACGCCGAGCTGGGTGCCCGCAAGGAAGGCGACGACTAACCTCCCCACCAAACCAACGCTATCGCAGCAATGGCTGGATTTTTCGGAACGCTCCCGCACCCCGGTGCGAGAGCGTTCCGAAAAAATGCCCCATTGCTGCGATAGCGTTTTAAAGCACGATGCTGGCGGCAGCCGGTGGGCGGAATGGTTTCGCCGCGGGGGTGGGGCACGGTCTCCGGCGGGGTGGCTGGGGGTTGGGCGGTGCGCCCGCGCAGTTGGCCAACCAAGAGCGGGACGCCAAGCACGAGCACCACGAGCACAAATATTCCAACCACCACGTACAACCACACTGCACCGGACATGGCCGCAACTCCCCCCACGTCGAAGAATATTTCAGTAGTGGCGGGTATGCCACACGGGTGAGGTGGCGTCGTAGTTTGGGTAAAACTACCGCCTCCGGATCTGAGCCACGATGCCGACCAGCAACGTCAGAAACGCCAGTGTCGCCGCACCGATGATCAGTGTGGCCAGGACGCCGGGCTCCAGCAGCCAATCCAGCATGCTCATGGATGTCCTGTCAGTGGAAGAAGTGGCGTGCACCGGTGAAGTACATGGTGATGCCGGCTTCGTTGGCCGCCGCAATCACTTCTTCATCGCGCACCGATCCGCCGGGCTGGACGACGGCGCGGACACCGGCGTCGAGCAGGATCTGCAGCCCGTCGGCGAACGGGAAGAACGCGTCTGAGGAGGCCACGGCGCCGATGGAGCGCTGCGCGGACGCGGCTTCGGGGGTTCCCGAGGCGCCGCCGGCAGCGTCAACCTCGGATTCCACGGTGACCCCGAGCGTGTTGGCGCGCTCAACGGCCAGCTTGCAGGAGTCGACGCGGTTGACCTGGCCCATGCCGATGCCCACTGCGGCGCCGTTGTGGGCAAGCAGGATGGCGTTGGACTTCGCGGCGCGGACCGCGGTCCAGGCAAAGGCGAGGTCGGCGAGGGTGGCGGCATCGGCCGGGGCGCCTGCGGCGAGGGTCCAGGTGTCGGGGTTGTCGCCGTCGGCGTCGACCTTGTCCGACATTTGCACCAGCATGCCGCCGGAGACCTGGCGGACTTCAGCCGGGTAGCGGCCATAGCCTTCCGGCAGCGACAGCAGGCGGATGTTCTTTTTCTTGGCGAGGATCTCCACGGCTTCGGGCTCGAAGTCAGGTGCGATGACAACTTCCGTGAAGATGCCGGCCACGGTGCGGGCCATGCCGGCGGTGACGGTGCGGTTGGCCGCGATGACGCCGCCAAAAGCCGAGAGCGGGTCGCAGGCGTGGGCCTTGGCATGGGCGTCGGCGATGGGGTCCACAGCGTCCGGGGAGGCCACGGCCACGCCGCACGGGTTGGCGTGCTTGATGACGGCCACGGCCGGCTCGTCGAAGTCGAAGGCCGCGCGCAGGGCTGCGTCGGCGTCAACGAAGTTGTTGTAGCTCATGGCCTTGCCGTGGAGCTGGTCGGCCTGGGCGATGCCGGCCGGCGCACCCTTGTCAACGTACAGAGCTGCCTGCTGGTGCGGGTTTTCGCCGTAGCGCAGCACCTCGGAGCGTTCCAGGGAGTAACCGGCGTAGGACGGCCAGTCGATGATGCCGTCGCCGTCCTCGTCGAGGAACTGCGCGGAGGTCCAGGCGGCCACGGCGTTGTCGTAGGCGGCCGTGTGTGCGAACGCCGCGGCTGCCAGGCGCTGGCGGGCGATGAGTTCGAAGCCGCCGGCCTGTGCGGCGGCGATGACGTCGGCGTACCTGGCCGGGTCGACCACCACTGCCACCGAGGGGTGGTTCTTGGCTGCGGCGCGGACCATGGAGGGCCCGCCAATGTCGATCTGCTCAACGACGGCGTCCTGGCCGGCACCCGAGTTCACGGTGTCAACGAACGGGTACAGGTTGACCACGACGAGGTCGAACGGCTGCACGTTCATGTCTTCAAGCTGGCGGACGTGGTCCGGGAGTCGGCGGTCGGCAAGGATGCCTGCGTGGACCAGCGGGTGCAGGGTCTTCACGCGCCCGTCGAGGGCTTCGGGGAACCCTGTCACCTCGGACACTTCGGTCACGGGGACACCGGCGGCAGTAATTCTGGCTGCCGTTGAACCGGTTGAAACAATGGCGACACCGGCGGCGTTGAGGCCGATGGCCAGCTCTTCCAGCCCGGTCTTGTCGTAGACCGAGATCAAAGCCCGGCGGATGGGAACACGGTTATGCGGAACGCTGGTCACAGGAAATCTCCAGGGGTGGTTCGATGATGGCGACACATAAAGTTTAGGCCACATCCGCGCCGGTAGGATTTCAACCATGACTTCAAGTGAGCCAGACCACCAGCAGCCTCCCGTTGACGGCAATCCCACAGCACTTCCCGGCAACAATCCCACCGGCTTGCCGGCAGATCTCGACCGGCTGGTCAATTCGGTCATCCTGCCGGGTTTTGTTGGCACAACTGCGCCACCATGGCTGGTGGCGGGCCTCGGGAACGGGCTGGCCGGCGTCGTGTATTTTAGCCACAACATTGATCCGGGCGCGCCCGGGCAGGTGACTGCCCTCTCCGCCGCCATCCGCGCCGCGAACCCGGATGCAATCATTGGCGTCGACGAAGAGGGCGGCAACGTCACCCGCTTGCAGGCCAGCGGCGGCTCCACGATTCCCGGCGCCGCCGTCCTGGGCGCCCTGAACGAGCCGGCCGCCACCAAGGCAGCCGGCCGCGCGATCGCCCGCCTGTGCCGCGACGCCGGCATCAACCTGACCATCGCCCCGGTGGCCGACGTCAACACGAATCCGCTCAACCCCGTGATCGGCGTGCGGGCCTTTGGTGCCGACACCGCCCTCGTCAGCACCCACACGGCCGCCGCGGTGGCCGGCATCCAGAGTCTGCACGTGGCAGCATGCGCCAAGCACTTCCCGGGGCACGGCGACACCGTGGCGGACTCGCACATGGACATTGCCCGCGTGAACCTGACCATGGCGCAGATGGCAGAGCACCACCTGCCCCCGTTCAAGGCCGCCGCCGATGCGGGCGTTGCCGCCATGATGAGCGCACACATCATCATCCCCGAGCTGGGCGAGGCCCCCGCCACCTTGAACCCGGCTGCGAGCGCACTGCTGCGCGGGATGGGCTTTGCGGGCGTGTTGATCACTGATGCGCTGGACATGGCCGCCGTTCGCGCCACCGTCGGCCCCGGCGAGGGCGGCGTGCTTGCCCTGCTGGCCGGCAACGACCTGCTGTGCGTGGGCAACCCGCTGAACGCCTACACGACCGGGCGCGACGACGAGTCCTGCTACACCGAGGTGTACGACGCCGTGATGGCTGCCGCCACGTCCGGACGCCTGCCGGTGGAGACCCTGCGGACGGCGGCCGCCCGTGTGCAGGCACTGGCCCGGTGGACCGCCGCGGGAGTTCCACGGCAGGATCCCGCCGACGATTCAGCCGGGGAATCCCGGGAAACGGACGACGACGTCGACTGGGTTTCGGTGGCTGCCCGCGCCTGCCGCACGGATTCGCTGGGCACAGACTTGCAGGGCACCGGGGCGTTTGGCGCCGTGGCACCCGGTGCAGCTGCTCCGGTGCTCACGGGAACCGGTCCCGTCACCCTGGTCGATGCCCGCACCGGCCACAACATGGCTGCCGGCCCCACCGGAAACTTTCTTGCCGCCGCGCTGGGCGGCTACGCCGTCGACGTCGTCCTTGCCGCGGAACTTTCCAGTGCGGACCTTGAGTCACGCCTGGTGCAGGCGCACGCCACCGACGCCTCCACGCACGCGGCACAGGGCGCCGTCCTGGTCCTTGTCGATTCACTGGCGTCGCCCGGGCAGCAGGAGACACTGGAGCTGGTCTTCTCCACCGTCCCGCAAGCGGTCTGCATCAATGCCGGGCTGGCTCCCGCCGAAGCCACGCCGCGGGCGACCATCCACTGCCACGGGTTCAGCCGGGTGACCGCCCAAGCGGTGGTCCGCCTGCTGGAATCCGCCCAGCCCGCCTAGTCGCACAACCCTCCCAGCCACACCGCCCGGCCCAGTCCCCCACAGTCCAGTCCCCCACACAGCAAGGAAGATCAAACAGTGACCACCCCTGAGCGCACCATCGACGCCATCCGCTCCGAAATCGCGACCCTGACAACCGAAGCATCCAATCCCCGGTACCCGGACCTGGCCGCCCTGACAACAACTGAACTCGTTGCCGGCATGAACGGTGAGGACGCGCTCGTGCCCGCCGCCATCGAAAAGCAGCTACCGGTCATTGCCGCCGTCATCGATGAAATCGCAGCCCGGATGGGCCGGGGCGGCAGGCTGATCTACGTGGGCGCCGGAACCCCCGGCCGCATGGGCATCCTCGACGCCAGCGAATGCCCTCCCACCTTTGGCACCGACCCCTCCCTCGTCGTTGGCGTCATCGCCGGCGGCCAGGCAGCCGTCAAACAAGCCGTGGAAAACGCCGAGGACAGCGCCGAGGCCGGAGCCGCCGACGCGGCCGCCCTGAACCTGACGGCGAACGATTCCGTCGTGGGCATCGCCGCATCCGGCCGCACCCCGTACGTCATCGCCGCCGTCAAGGCCGCCCGCGCCCAGGGCGCCTACACGGTGGGCTTCGCCTGCAACAACAACTCCCCGCTCGGCGCCGCTGCGGACACCGCCCTGGAGATCGAGGTCGGCCCCGAGTTCCTGACCGGCTCCACCCGCCTAAAGTCGGGGACCTGCCAAAAACTTGTCCTGAACATGATCAGCACCATCAGCATGGTTCGGCTCGGCAAAACGTACAAAAACGTCATGGTCGACCTGCGCGCCACCAACGCGAAGCTGCACGCCCGCAGCGAACGCACCCTCATGCAGGTCACCGGCTGCGACGCCGCCACGGCCACCTCCGCCCTGGCCGCCGCCGACGGCCACGTCAAGGCCGCGATCCTGGCCATCATGACGGGCCTGCCCGCCGAGCAAGCCGCCACCCTGCTGGCCGACAACGCCGGCTTCCTGCCGAACGCCATCGACGCCGGCACCCGCCCGGGCACCGACGCGAGCTGACGACCCGGCCCGCCCTCCATTCCGACAACCCAGACCACCCTGACAATCCAGACAGCGCACGACGCCGGGAGCCACCCATGACTGCCACCCACCGACACCTCGAATCAGACATACGCCGCCTGCTCAACCAGTGCGTGGCGGATGGGGTCGCACCCGCGGCAAGCTGCGCCGTCGTGCTTGGCCTTGATTGGCTGCCTGAAATCGCTGCCGGGGCAGCCTCACCGGAAACGTACTTTGATTTGGCCTCCGTGACGAAGCTGTTCACGACCGTGACAGCGCTGTCGCTGGTGGACAGCGGCGAGCTGGAGCTGGATGCGGCCATTGGCGGACGGCTGCCCGCGTACAGACGCGGGGCCAAGTCGGCCGTGACGCTTCGCCATTTGCTCACCCACACCTCGGGCCTGCCGTCGCAGTGGCGGGGCTGGGAGCGCAGCCTGGACGAGGGACGCGCCTTTGACCGCCAGGCACTTGTTGCGGACCTGCTCGACACGCCGCTGGAGGCCGCGCCGGTGACACGCTTTGAGTACTCGTGCGCGGGGTTCAACACGATCATGGCGCTGGCCGAGCACGTGACGGGCACGCCGTGGGCTGCCCTGGTCCAGGAACGGGTGCTCGGGCGGCTCGCCACGGACCGCATTACCGGCACCCCGCGCGTGGAGCACTGCGCACCCACGGAGTTCCAGCCGTCGCTGGGCCGCGGCCTGGTCCGGGGCATTGTGCACGACGAGGCCGCCTGGTCATTGGGCGGGCTCAGCGGCAACGCGGGCATGTTTGCCACCGCCGGCGGGCTGCGCGTGTTTGGGGCGGCACTCCTGGACGGCCTGCCCGGCATCCTCTCCCCCGGCCTCGCCGCGGAGATGTGGCGCAGCCAGCTGCCCGACATGCTGGGCAACAATTTCAACCCCGCCGATCCCGGATTTGGGCACGGACTGGGGCTGCGCATCAACCAGCAGCCCTGGATGGGCACGGCAGGCCGCGAAGCCCGTGGGCACGGCGGGTTCACCGGCACCTCCCTGCTCATCGACAGGGAGCACGGCCTCACCGTCTCCCTGCTGACCAACCGGGTGAGCCCCCGCCGGGACGGGGATGACGCGACCGGGCTGCGCAAGGCGGTGTCCGACGTCGTCTATTCTGGTAAAAATGACCCTAACTGACCAGGACAAGGCCTCATGAGCATTTCACCGCCCACACTTACCGGCGACCGCGTCGTGCAGGAGCTGCCCTGGAAGTGGCGCGTGCAGGGCAGCATTTTCCTCATTGGCGGGCTCGGCTTCATGTTTGACGCCTGGGATGTCACGCTCAACGGCTTCCTCATACCGCTGCTGTCCAAGGAGTGGGGGCTCAGTCCGGGCCAGGCGGCGTGGATTGGCACGGCCAACCTGATCGGCATGGCCGTGGGCGCTTTTGCGTGGGGGTCGATCGCGGACATCATTGGGCGCAAGAAAGCGTTCACGCTCACGCTGCTGATCTTCTCCATCTTCACGGTGCTCGGGGCCGTTTCCAACGAGATCGTGCTGTTTTGTGTATTCCGCTTCCTGGCCGGCTTTGGGCTGGGCGGCTGCATTCCCGTGGACTATGCGCTCGTGGGCGAGTTCACGCCGCGCAAACACCGCGGCCGAGTACTGACGGCGATGGACGCGTGGTGGCCGATTGGGGCGTCGCTGTGCGGGGTGGTCTCGGCCGTGCTGATGGCCTCGTTTGGGAATTGGCGGTACCTGATGCTGGTCATGGTGCTGCCGGCGCTGCTGGTCTTTTGGGTGCGGGTGGGTGTGCCGGAATCGCCGCTGTACCTGGTGCGTGCCGGCCGTCCCGCCGAGGCCAAGGCCGTCATCGAGCGGTTGATCGAGCGGACCGGGGCCACCGTGGGGCCGTGGACGCTGCCCGATCCGGCCACAGCGCCAAAGCTCTCCTTGGGAAAGATCACCGACCAGCTCGCCGGCCTGTGGCGTTTCAACTGGCGCATTACCGGAATTGCGTGGTCGTTGTTCCTGACCATTTTGCTGGTGTACTACGGCGCCTTGACGTGGATGCCGTCCATTCTGGTGGCCACGGGGTACGCCCAAAACAAGGCGTTCATGGCCACTGCCGCGATGACCGGCATCGGCTTGTTGGGTGTCATCGCCGCGGCGCTGCTGGTTGAGCGCCTTGGCCGGAAGTGGATCCTGGCCGTGACGGGGCCGCTGGCGGCGCTGTCGCTCGTGATTTTCGCCCTGGTCCTTGACGCTCCCATTGCCGCACAAATCTGGCTGCTCGTGTTTGGCTTTGTCGTCCAGGTGGCCATCCCCGTGCTGTACACCTACGTTTCGGAGCTCTACCCCACCCATTTGCGGGCCACCGGCTTTGGCTGGGCGTCCACGATTTCACGGGTGGGCGCAGGGCTGGTGCCGTTGATTTTCGGTTCCCTGCTGTGGCCGGTGCTGGGACTGCCGTTGACGTTTGCCTTGACTGGCGGCCTGGTCGTGCTGGCCGTGGTCTGGATGGCGTTCTCAGCGCCGGAGACAAAGGGCGCGGCACTGGATTAGCTTGCGTCCTGGACGCTCAGGATTCCTCCACGTTGAGCAGGTAGTCTGTTGCCGACAATGAATTCCCCAGCTATTTAAGGACCATCCATGAGCGCCCTCCTTCCCACCGCCTTCGCCACCGCCGGTCTGCTCGGCGGCTACCAAACAGCCCGTGCCACGAAGAACCGCCAGCTCGGCGGGGCCGTTTTGGCGGCGGCCGGCACCGCGGCGTTCCTGGGCTGGAAGAAGAATGCCGGCGCCGGAACGGCCGCTGCCCTGGCCACCACCTATGTGCTGGCCTTTGGCGCCTCCCACCCGCTCGCCAAGAAGATGGGTGCCTGGCCGGCCGTGTACACGGTCACCGCCGCAACAGCCGTTGCCTCACTGGCATTGGGCCGCACCCGCAAGTAGCGCCGGAACTGACCGGCGCAACGCAAAAGACGCAGCGCCGGTCGGTGCCGTTGCCGCGACTGGCCCCTCCGGCCGTAGAATCTAAACTAGCTTTCATCCCGGCAACGGCACCACCGCGCCATCAACGAAAAGGACTCCATGGATCTCGCAGCCGACACCACCGGCTTTCTGGCGAGCATCTGGATCTACTTCATCGGCGGTGCGTTCGTGATGGCCTCCGCCGTCCTGCCGCCTGTTCCCAGCACCACTGTATTTGTGGCGCTGGGCGCACTTGCAGGGCTCGACGGCGGACCGCAGGCCCTGCCGCTGGTGCTTGCCATGATGGTCGGCGCCATGGCAGGGGACCTGCTGACCTACTGGCTCACTAAATTGTTTGGCCACACACGCTTGGGCTCGGTCCGTGGGCCACGGCGCCAACGCGCGGTTGATGCTGCCACGCGGAGGCTGACACAGCGGCCCTACATGTTCATGCTGACCTCAAGGTTCATCCCGCTCGGCCGGCTCTCCTCCAACATCGCCGCCACCGTTGCCGGATACCCGCTGCGGGCGTTTACGGTGTTTTCGTTCGTTTCAGCCGCGGTCTGGTCCATTTACGCCGTCGGCATCGGCATCCTGACGCAGTACTGGCCCGGCATCTCGACGCAGGTGGCGGTGGTCATTGCGATCGTCTTTTCCATCGTTCTCGGCTGGCTCGTCGGGAAGGTTTCGGCCTGGTTCCTTGACCGGAAGAAATCACGGCTGCTCTCCGGCAGCACCCCTGAACAATCGCCACGCCCCTAACATCCCCTCACAACCTCCCCCTCAGGGGTTCGGCTCAGGCGCGGGCCAGCTCTCCCAAAACCTGGATGAGCAGCTCGCGTTCGGCCACCTTGATGCGTTCGTGCAGCGACTCTTCCGTGTCCTCCGGGAGCACGGCGACGGGTGTCTGGGCGATGATGGGGCCGGTGTCCACGCCTGCGTCGGCGAAGTGGACGGTGCAGCCGGTGACCTTCACGCCGTAGGCCATGGCGTCGCGGACACCGTGGGCGCCGGGGAACGACGGCAGCAGTGCCGGGTGGGTGTTGACGTAGCGGCCCTCGAAGGCGTTGATGAAACTCGGGGCGACGATGCGCATGAAACCGCTGGACACAACATAATCGGGTTTGTAGCCGGCCACGGTTGCCAAAAGCGCCGCATCCCATTCGGCACGGCTTGCGTAGTCCTTGAAGTTCACCACGAAGGTATCGAGCCCGGCGGCGGAGGAGCGGTCAATGCCGAAGGTGTCCGGCCGGTCGGCGCCCACCGCGGCGATTTCAACGGGCAGGCTGCCGGCGTCGACGGCGTCGATCACGGCTTGAAGATTTGAACCTGTCCCGGAGACTAAAACAACTATGCGCATGCCCACAATTTTAGGGGCAAGGACCCGCATGCCCTATTCGGCGGCTTCTTCATTGCGGCGCAGCAGTGGCAGCCCGTCGCGTTCACCTTCGAGCCACGGCGCCAGAAGGGAACCAAGCACGACGCCGATCCCCACCTCCGCACCGACCCACAGTGCCGCAGTGGTTGGGTCCGGGCCCAACTGGGTGAACCGGCCAATCCCGAGAGAGCCTTGTGAAAGCCAGAACAGCACCCAGGTGATGGCAGCCGCAACGATGCCAGTCACCGCGCCGAGAAACAACGTGGACCCGGGCAGTGAGAGCCACCGCTGGCGGACCTTGAGGGAAAGCCACTCGTCAAAGTGATTTTCCCCGGCACGCACAAACCACCAGCCGGCAAGCAGGCCGGCCACTACGGGGATCAGGAGCGCAGCAAAACCCCATGTCATGGCCCCTGCGGGAAGAGCAGCAAGAACCGGAATGGGCGGCACGGGTGCAACCGCCGTGCCCAGGGGAGACACTGTCGATCCAACACCAAGGTTGAACCCGTCGCCACCAGCCCAGGCCAGCGACCAGATCGCCAGGTTGGGCATGAAGGCCAGCTGCGACAGCGTCAGTGCCGCCCCGCCCATGGCACCCGGACGCAGAGCCTGATAAACGCCGATGATGTCACCCCAGCGCGCTGCCACATTCACCGCCAACAGCAAGGCCGAAAGCGACACCGCGGCCATGACGGCGACAAAGCCCGAGCGCAGTACGGTCCAAGCGTAGGATCCGGCCCAGCGCTGGTCCTGACTTGTCTTGGCGATCCAGTCCGCGGCGCTCATGCCGATCAGCCGGCTCCACGACCCTGCCTCCAACCGTGAACCAATGATGAGTCCCGCGGCAGCCGGAATGATGGGAATCAGCATACTTCCCAGCAACGGCGCATCAATTTCGGGAGTGCTGCAGACAAAGCCTGTGGCCAGTCCGGCGGCCGCGTAGACGGCAACGGCGCTCAGGAGTGGCTGCCACAGCTGGTCTGTGTAGGAAGCCCTGGCCAACCTTCTGCCGGCCCGCCAGGAGAGGAAAAATGGAATTAACAGCAGCCCCAGGGGCAGCAGGCTGAATGTGCCCGATTCCACCGTCGCGGAGCTGGGCCCGCTGGCCACTGTCACGCTGAGGGGGACGCCATGTCCCAGAAGCCAGATCTGGCCGGCCAATCTGGCAACGACCGAGGGATCCTTCTCGGCAAAACCGCCGGCAAACCAGGTGGCGGCGAGCGGGACAGCCACGATCAAGGCAGATATTACAAACATTTGAGCAGCCTCAAATGCCCCTTGCAGCCACAGCGGCATGGGAATCCCGTCGCTTTGGCGCTTGGCCGCTTTCGTGTTCATCGTTTTCAATGTTCCCACATGGCGGCCCCCTGAGCCGCGCACAGCGCCGGTGGAGTTCCCCACTTTATGTGCACCTATGTGCAGCGGAGCCGCCAACCAACACATTCTGGCCGGTAACCCCCAGTGGGTCCGAGACCAAAATTGTTCGTTAAACACAGATAAGGCCCGGGATAAATCCCGAACCTTATCTGTTCAAGCCCTAAGGACTAAAGAATGCGCGGTTGCCCGCACGTTTTCTTTAGAATTAGATAGCCTGGATGTTGACTGCCTGAGGACCCTTGGGACCCTGCTCAACATCGAAGGAAACCTTCTGGTTTTCTTCGAGGGAGCGGTAGCCCGAGGAGTTGATCGCGGAGTAGTGCGCGAAAACATCCTGTGACTGGTCATCGGGAGAGATGAAGCCGAAGCCCTTTTCAGCGTTGAACCACTTGACGGTACCTGTTGCCATTATTTCTATTTCCTTCTGAAGTTGGAGATTCCGCCCGACCTTCGGGCCTCCGTATACGGTGTAAGTCCGCTTCTCCAGAAAAGCGACGTCTGCCCGAGGGCCGGCATCGCTTCAACTACAAAAAACGCAACACTACAACTACGTCCAAGTATACATACCAAATGGCGGAAAGCCATTAAATCTTGAGAGCCGGATCACTTGAGCTGCGACGAGGCTGTGAGAAGTCTGGGAAAACGTGGAGTTTCCGGGGATCCCAGAGAAATTGACCGTGACACGTCACTCAAAGTTTCCCTGTTGTTCATCCGTCATCTCGGAAAGAGTTGCGCCCTCATGGGGATGCACGACGCCGAAACCAGCCTCCCAGCCCACGTCACCACCGACCCCCCGGCCTCCCAGCTTCCTTCTCCCCCGCATTGGGTGTCTTCCCAGCCTTCACCGGCTTCCCCCTGCCGCCAGTTCGCCCCGGGGCCCACGGCTGCTGTCGCACAAGGCTGCTGACGTATAGTTGGGGCCAATGTGCCGGGATCCGACCGGGCAGGCACCAATTGTGAGACCACACGGGCAAGGGAGGAGAGCAGATGCGAAGCACCAGCTCCTTCATCCGCGTGGCTGCCCACGGCCTGTTGCTGGCCTTCGCAGCATTCCTGCTCGTCACCGTCGGCTGCACAGGCGCAAACGCCTCCCCCGGAGCGCAGGAGAATCCCGGTACACAAGGTGCTTCGGCCGTGTCGCAGCCGTACGCCTCTACGAGCCCGGCTGCCGGCCAGGCCACAGGCCAACAAGCCGCACGGCTGGAAACCTCCGGCCAGGTATTGACGGCTTGCGTCCCGGGACGGGACAAAGCCCGGGTTGAGAGCAATGCTGTTGCCCCGACCTTGGCGCATTTGCAGGACTCCCCCGGGAACGCCGGCTCAGGACTTCCCGACCGGGCCCGGGCGAATACCGCCTCGGCACAGTTGTCGGACAGGATTCCCGCGGCGCTGACACATCTGGACCTGGGGATCGTCAGGACGTAGACCACGGTGCGCCGGCACCCAACCCAGCATGAAAAGCATGGGTGGTTGTCCGGCGTCGAACGTGTCCTTATATATGTATGCATGGTGCGCTGCCGCCGGCCCGGATTCCCGCGGCCGCGGAGGTGCTGCGCCTGCGCGATCCCGAAAGTTTCCCCATGAATGTAAACGTGAAAACGAAGAAGACCCGGAATGTTGTCCTGGCCCTGGTGCTGGGCGCTGTCCTTGTTCTGGCCATTATTTTTGTCGGCGCTGCTGCCGGTGAGAGCCGGCTGAATTCCGCCAACCCGACCGTCAGACCTGGCTCACCGTCCGCCGGCGGCTCGGCCGGCAATCAAACTCCGGAGTCGGGGCCGCAGCTGGAGCGGCGGACTCCGTCGGATCCGCTGGCGCTTGGCGCAGTGGATGCCCCCGTGGTCATGATCGAGTACTCGGATTACAGGTGCCCGTTCTGTGGTGTGTACGCGCGCAAGACCCAGCCCGAAATCGTGAAGAAGTATGTTGAGACCGGGCAGTTGCGCATTGAATGGCGCGACCTGCCGGTATTTGGCGATTCCTCGGTGAATGCGGCAGTGGCCGCCCGCGCCGCAGCTGCGCAGGGCTTGTTTTGGGAGTTCAACGAGGCCGTCTACGCGGCTGCACCCGAGAAGGGCAAGGCCGAACTGACCGAGCCGGTGTTGGTGAAGTTTGCCGAACAAGTTGGGATGCCGGACCTGGCAAAGTTCACGGCGGACCTGAAGAGCGCCGAACTGCAGGCGCTGGTCAAGGCCGATCTGGCCGAGGGAACGGCACTGGGATTGAACAGCACACCCACTTTTGTCATCAACAACCAGGCGATTCCCGGGGCCCAGCCGCTGGAAGTCTTCATCCAGGTGATTGACGAAGCATTGGCACAGGCCAAGTAGCTGTGGACATTGGATACACGGGGGCATTCCTGGGTGGAATCCTCACCCTCCTGAGCCCTTGTTCGGTCATGTTGCTTCCGGCGTTTTTTGCCTATGCGTTCGCCAGCCCCACCAAATTGCTGGGCCGCACGGCACTGTTCTACGCGGGCCTGCTGACGACGCTGGTGCCTTTGGGCCTGCTCGCCGGCTTGGTGGGATCCCTGGTGATGCAAAACCGGAATGTGCTGATCACGGTTGCGGCTGGCGTGGTGATGGCCATTGGGGTGCTGCAGATCATCGGAGTTCAATTTCCCGGTCTAAGCCGCCGGGCCGGTGCCGACGGCACGTCCGCGGTGTCCGTTTTCGTGCTGGGTTCGGTCTACGGTGTGGCGGGTGTGTGCGCCGGCCCGATCCTGGGTTCGGTCCTGGCAGTGGCAGCGGCCGGCGGCAATCCGCTTTATGGCGGATTCATGCTGGCGATCTTTGCGCTGGGCATGGCCCTGCCGCTGGGCATCCTGTCCTTGTTCTGGACCCGATTCCGGCTCGGCGAGCGCGGCTGGCTGAAGCCGCGGCGCTTCCAGCTCGGCCCGTGGAAAAACTCCGTGTGGATGGTCGTTTCCGGCTTCCTGTCGATTGGCATTGGCGTGCTGTTGCTGTCAACGCAGGGCACAGCTTCGCTGGGCGGGGTGTTGGGCATCGACGCGCAGTTCGAGGCGGAGTCGTGGGTCGTGGGGATCTCGTCGAAGATTTCCAACGTTGGTTTCGGTGTTGCCGCGCTGCTGGTGCTGCTTGCCGCGGGCGGCGTGTATCTGTGGCGGTCCCGCCGGGCCGAACACGACGCTGAACGCCGGGCCGATCACGACGCCGGCCGCGACGCCGATCACGACGCCGGCCGCGAGCGCAGCTCCCGGGACGGGGGCTGACATGATCCCCACCGTCACGCGCAATTTGCGCGGCTGGCCGCTGCGGCGCTGGACGGTCTTCGCCGCGACGGCTCTGGTGGTCTATGTGGTGGTCGCCATTCCGACCGTCTTGATCCCCAACCCGTTCTTTGCCCGCGAGATTCCGCCCACCTGGTGGTCGCACGCGGCATTGGGCACCACCTCGCTGCTCACCGGGCTGCTGATTGCCACTTATGTGGCATCCCCCATTGCCCGCACCGGCGCCACGAACAAGTCCGGGATGTTTGGATCCTTTCTGGCGTTCTTTGCCGTCGGCTGCCCCGTCTGCAACAAGCTGGTGTTGCTGGCGTTGGGCACCACCGGGGCCATGAAGTTCTTTGAGCCGGTGCAACCAGTTCTGGCGGTACTGTCCATCGGACTGCTGCTCTGGGCATTGCTGCGCCGGATTTCCCAAGAGAATGCCTGCCGCGTGTCAGCTGCCGCACACCAATAAGGCACGACGCCGCCGCCCACCCTCGCTCCAAGCTGGCCCGATCGGAGGTGGTTGCGCGGGCGGTTTCGGGAGGTGGTTGCGCCGGCGGCTACGGGCGGGTGCGGCGCAGGCAATGACAGAAGGGGCGGCTGCGCGGTCTGACTGCCACCCTCAACTTGCGTCACCCGTGCCGCCGCTCCTCCAGCCACTGCGCCACCTGAGGCCAAAGCCCCTCGCGCAGTCCTCGGCGGAAGAAGCCCATGTGCCCGATCGCCGCAACGCCGAATTCGGCAGGCGAGTACGTCCGGCGTTCCACGTCCGCCGCGGTCAAGTGATCCGTGATCGCGTCAATCTGCTGCGGTGTCGCCCAGGGATCGTCGCTGAATCCGATCGCCAGCAGCGGCCCGGTGACGGCTGCCGCCCGCTCGGAGGCGTCCATGGTTGGGTCGTCAAAGAAATACCCGGGCAGACGTGACCAGCGGCCCCATTCCCTCATCGCGCCCGCTGGAATGTCCTCGCCCAGTCCCAGCTTTTTGCCGGGCATGTAGCCGAGAATCCGGCCGGTCAGCGGCCCCGCAACACTGAGCGTCAGCCACACCTTGACCCGCTCCGGCAAGGCCGGAACGGTTGCGGTGACCCCGGCATGGGAAGCAATGGACACCATTCCACGCAGGCCTTCCACCCCGGACCCCAATGCCAGCGCGTGCCCGCCAATGCTGTGGCCCACGGCGAACCGCGGCAAACCCGGGAATCGCGCCGCCGACCATTCCGCCACATCGGGGACGTCCTGGTCCATCCAGTCCCGCATGCGCAGTCCGCGGACGGCCCTCGGAGCGCCGGATCTTCCGGTGCCGCGGAAATCGTAGGTGACAACGGCATAGCCCTGCCCAGCCAAATACTCCGAAAAACCCGCATACAGCCGCTCGGGGACAGCAGTGGCCGGATGGATCACCACCAGGGCAAGCGGCTCATCGGCCGACGGCGTCCGCAAGGTACCGCGAATGCTTCCGCCGCCCCGCGAGGCAATCGACAAATCCCTGGCGTTCACCGTGCCATTCGCATTGTTACTCATGAGTAACATACTAGGTCGCCTCCGCCGCTTTGTCAGCAGTTGAGCCAGCAGTTGAGCCAGCAGTTGATCCCGTGCAGCTACGCCCGTGCCAGGATCCCTGCCAAATCGGCCGACGGCGGGAGGGACCCGTAGTTGAACGAGCGGTCGGCCCCGAGCCGGGAGACAACAAACGCATCCGACACCGCGGACGGGGCAAAGCGCAGCAGCAGCGATGCCTGCAAGGCCAACGCCAGCTTTTCCACCACATTGCGGGCTTGCCCGGCAAAGTCAGCCGGGGCCGACCGCATGGGCGCCAATTGCTCCTTGAGCCGTGCGGCAAAATCGTCAAATACCGGGTGCGCACCCGAAGCGACACGCAATTCAGCAAAGAACGCATCCACAGATTCCGGCTCGGTGGCCATGGTCCGCAGCACGTCCAGCGCAATCACATTGCCCGTTCCCTCCCAAATGGCCGTGACCGGCTGCTCCCGATAGCGCATGGCCAGCGGGAAATCCTCAATGTAGCCGTTGCCGCCCAAGCACTCCATCGCCTCATAGGCGTGATTGGGCCCGCGCTTGCAGACCCAGTACTTGGTGACCGCCGTCGCCAGGCGCCGGAAAGCACGTTCGGAGGGTCCGGCGTCGTCGTCAAAAGCCCGGGAAAGCCGCATGCTGACGACGGCGGCAGCCTCGGATTCCAGCGCCAGGTCCGCCAGCACATTGGCCATGGCCGGCTGGTCGATGAGCCGGGCGCCAAACGCGCGGCGGTGGCGGGCATGCCACACGGCCTCGGCCACCGATTGGCGCATGCCGGCGGCCGTGCCGAGGATGCAGTCCAGCCGGGTTCGTCCCACCATGCCCATGATGGCGCGCACGCCGCGGCCGGGCTCGCCGACCCGCCAGCCGGCAGTTTTGGCGAATTCAACCTCGGAGGAAGCGTTGGAGCGGTTGCCCATCTTGTCCTTCAACCGCTGGATCATGAAGGGGTTCCGGTCGCCGTCGGGCAGCACTCGCGGCACCAGGAAGCAGCCAAGCCCCGCTTCCTCCTGCGCCAGGACGAGGAAGGCGTCCGACATGGGTGCCGAGCAAAACCACTTGTGGCCGGTGAGCAGGAAGTGCCCGCCGGCCGGCACCGCACGGGTGGTGTTGGCGCGAACGTCCGAGCCGCCCTGCTTCTCCGTCATGGCCATGCCAAACAACGCTCCGGGCTTGCCGGCGGAAAGCTCCGGACTGTACTGGCGGGAGTACAACCGTGGCAGCCACTCCCCTGCAAGCTCCGGCGCCCCACGGAGGGACTCCACTGCAGCATGGCTCATGGAAATGGGGCAGGCATGGCCTGGTTCGACCTGTGCGAACAGCATGAATTGCGCCGCCCGCAGCGCATTGGCACCCTTCCCGGGATGCTCCCACGCGGAAGTGTGCGCCCCGGCGGCAACGGCCTGCGAGATGATGCGGTGGTACGAGGGGTGGTATTCCACCTCGTCGATTCTCTGCCCGTATTTGCTGTACGTGTGCAGAATCGGCGGATTTCGGTGCGCCAGCCGGGCATCCTCTTGAAACTGCGCTGAACCCACGACGGCGCCCGTCGACTCAATCGCGTCCTTCACCTCCGCTTCGCCAACAGTTTGCAGGTACTCCGCAAGCGGGACGTTCGCCGTGTACTCGTTGACGTCCACGCGGGGCGGCGGCTGGTTGAACACACGGTGGGTTTCGAGGTTTGCTGGCGGGCTGCTTTCAAGGGGTCCGGCGGTCATGCCGGCATCTGTGGCGGTCATGGCTCTAGCGGGAGTTTCCCGGCTATTTCGTTTTTGAAGGCTCCGACAAAATAGAAACCGCGTAGCTTGCGGCGTGTCGGCGCCTTCATTTCACCAAAATGTGTATGACCTAAAGTATGATATGTGGTATGGCGCTCTATAAGAAAACTGTCAACGGCAGCGTGTACTGGTACCTGCGTGAAATGGCGCGGGTGGACGGGAAGCCGAAGATGGTCTCCGAACGGTACTTGGGCAGTGCGAAGGACATTGAGAAGCTGCTCGATGCCAAGGAAGCAGTCTCTGTTCCGGGCCGGAGCAAGCATTTGGGTTTCGGTGACAGTGCCGCGGTCTGGGGTATTCTGCAGCGCCTGGATGTTGCCGGGATCATCGATTCGGTGGTGGGTGCCCGGCGTAAGGATGCCGGCGCGTCGGTGGGCACCTTCTTGGCCCTGGCGGCCTTGAACCGGGTCGTGGCACCCACCTCGAAGCTGGGCTTCGCTGACTGGTGGAAGTCCACGGCGGCAGACCGCTTCACCAAGATCCCCGCTTCCGTGCTGGATCACCGGAAGTTCTGGGAAGCCACGCACCGGCTCAGCCTTGACCAACTCGCGGTGATTGAGGAACGCATCGCGGTGGCGATGGTCACCGAATTCGATCTCGATATCTCCGCCCTGGCACTGGATATGACAAACTTCGCCACCTACATTGATTCAGCCAACGAGGCGGCCCCGATCGCCCAGCGCGGCAAGGCCAAGCAGAAACGCGCCGACCTGCGCCTGATCGGTTTGGGACTGGTCATCACCCGCGACGGCGGGATCCCGTTGCTGGCCCACGCCTACCCGGGGAACAAGCCCGACGTCACCCAGTTCCCGCTGATGATCGACGCCCTCGGGACCCGGCACCGCAAGCTCGCCAAAACGGCCGGGGCCACGGCTGCGCCGGAGGTGACGGTGGTTTTTGATGCCGGACAGAACTCCGCCAGCAACTTTTCCCGCGTCACCGACACGAACCTGGCTTTCGTGGGCTCCGTCCCGCCCTCACAGGTTGCGGACCTGCTGAAAATCCCTGCTAAAGACCGCAAGGTCGTGGATAAGAAACGCTTTGCCGGGCTGACCGCGACCGAGACCCGCCGGGTGGTTTACGGGACCGAACGCCGGGTGATCCTGACTCATTCACCGACCTTGCATGCCAAGCAGGTTGCCGGTTTCGCCCAGACCCTGGCCAAAGCCCAGACCACACTGGGCGAGCTGGCCGAGACCCTGGCCCGCGGAAAAGCCCGCCGCACCACCGACGAGCTGGCCGCGCACATCAAGACGATCACGAACGATTCATGGCTGCGCCGCGTCCTTCAGGTGGCCGTCACCGGTGACACCCCGGCCACCCACCGCATCACCACCGCCGTCAACGAGGAAGCGCAGGCAGAACTCGAGGATGAGGTGTTCGGCAAACGCGTCCTTGTCACCACCCACGAGGACTGGCCTGTTGCCGCCGTCGTGGAAGCCTACCGATCCCAATCCGATGCCGAGTTCGGATTCCGGCAACTCAAGGACCCCCACGTCGTCTCGTTCTCACCGATGAATCACTGGACCGAGCACAGTATCCGCATTCATACCTTCACGTGCGTCTTGGCCCTGCAAATCGCCCACCTCATGCGCCGCGAAGCCGAGAACGCCGGGGAACACCACTCCGTCCGCGAACTGCTCGAACGCCTCGCAAGCATCGGTGAAACCGTGATGATCTACCCCTCCACCGGAGGCCGCCCAAAGGTCCGACGCATGCTCACCGAGGAAATCGACACCCATGCCACCCTCGCCGAAATCTTCAACCTCAAAAAATGGGCCCCAAAGAAAAGTTAGGTGATACACTCCGACGCATCAAAAAGCGGCTCTGACCAGGCATAACACCAGTCTCGAACCCGCTAACCGGGAAACTCCCGCTAGGCTACGCCGTGCATCACTGGTTCAGGTCGATGAGCGCCAGCGTCCCAGGATGCCCTCCGAGGCAGGGTCCGGAATGCCGTCGTAGAACCGCTGCAGGACCTCGCCAAAGATTGGTTCGTCCGGTGCAGCAGCCTGAAAAAGTGTCATGGCCGAGCGCAGCTTGTAGACATCAGGGTCGCCGAAGATCTGCTCCGCGGAGTGTCCCGAGGTGTCCAGCAGGATGCGGCAGCACTCGCGCAGCCGGGCGCCCAGGACTGGGTGCGCCGCGTACGCAATTGCTTCCTCCAGCGACTCAAGCGCGAAGTACTGGGCTGTCCCGCTGCGGCCCAAGCCCTCGGCCTGTGGAAAAACGAACCACATCCAGTGCCCTGTCTTGCGGCAGGCACCCAACTCGGCCTTGACGCCGTCGTATATTTCATCCTGGGCCACGAGGAAGCGGCTCAGGTCAAAACCGGGACTCATCGCGCTCCCTTCCCGAGCACCATTGCCGTGCACGCCCGGTCGAGGAACTCGGCAACCTCGCGGGGGCGTGACAGCACCGGGGCATGGCTGGAGGCAATTTCGGTGACGACTGCGCCCATGCGTGCGGCCATTTCCCGCTGCAGGAGCGGTGGCACACAGGCGTCCTCCGTGGCGAGCAGATAGTGGGACGGCAGATCCAGCCACGCGGGCGGACCCACTTTCACGCCATCGAGGCCAATCCGGACCATCTTTTGCGTAGCGGCGGCAACAGCAACGACATCCACGGGAGCATCGGCGGCCAACAGCTGGCCAAAGCCCTCCCTGTTGATATAGGTGTAGTCTCCGGCGACCACCACATGGTGAGAGATCAAGCTGCCGGGATACTTGCGGGACAACCTGCTGACAGATTCCCCCTCCGCAGGGGCAAACGCAGCAACGTACGCCAACGCCTCCACAGCTTCAACGCCTCGGGCAGCCTCGCCGATGACCGCACCGCCATAGGACCATCCCGCCAGCAAAACCGGACCCTGCACCGTGGCGAGCGTGCGGCGGACCGAGGCAACGTCGTCGTCGAATGACTCCAGGTTCAGCTGGGCGGCCACGGGGTCATGCCCCAATGCCCGCAACTCCATGATGACTTTGGCCCAGCTCGAGCCGTCAGACCATAAGCCGTGAACTAAAACCATTGTCGCCATCGGGGCACCTCTCCCTTGAAGTTTTGCCTCAATGTACCAAAGAACGACGTCGGCAAAGCTCACCAATTGCCTCACGACCGCCAACACCGCCGGCCGACGGCTACTTCGCCGGCGCCGCCCGAACGTGCATGCGCTCACCCTGCGGTCCAAAAAGAGTCAGGAACTCCACGCTCTCAAACGTGGCCCGGCCAAACCAGTGCGGGGTGCGCGTGTCGAACTCCGCGGCTTCACCCTGCTTCAGGACGAAGTCCCGCTCCCCCAGCACGACGCGCAGCTGCCCCCGCAGGACATACATCCATTCGTACCCTTCGTGAACCTTGGGCTCAGGCTGCAGCAGCACGGAACCGCCGGCAATCAGATGCTTGAACGCCTGCATTCCGCCGGCGCCCCTGCTCAGCGGGATGATGGTCTGGCCGTGACGGTTGATGGGGCGCAG
Organism: Specibacter sp. AOP5-B1-6; assembly: GCF_052376555.1. NCBI lineage: Bacteria > Bacillati > Actinomycetota > Actinomycetes > Micrococcales > Micrococcaceae > Specibacter > Specibacter sp. AOP5-B1-6. The sequence goes on along the minus strand of NZ_JBQSVT010000014.1, from coordinate 21,983 downwards.
ATGAATCCGCGGATCCCCGGTCGCGGGGGCGCCCACCAACTCATCGAGCGGCACCGCGTAGCTGCGGGCGAGCGGGAGCAGCAACTCCAGGTTCGGCCGGCGCTGCCCGGACTCCAACCGCGACAACGTGCTGATGGAAATGCCCGTTGCCTCGGCCAATTCAGCCAATGTCCGGCCCCGCTGCAGGCGCAACGCCTTCAGCCGCGGCCCAACGCTTGTCAGCACGTCTTCGATGTCATCACTCATAAAACCAGTTTGCCATTCCAGCAACAAACATTGCCACTTCGACATGTCTGGGCGCAGGCTTGAAGGACACAGCGACCCATCAGAAGGCGGACATCATGCAAGACGTAATCATCATCGGCGGCGGAGCTGCGGGACTCAGCGCGGCACTCCTCCTGGGCCGTTCACGCCGGTCCGTCACGGTCATCGACGGCGGACAGCCGCGCAACGCACCGGCTCACGGCGTGCACGGCTTTCTCACGCGCGACGGCGTTGCGCCCCGTGAGCTGGTTCGCCTGGGCCGGGCAGACCTGGCCCAATACGACGTGCGAGTTGTGGAGGGAACAGTGGTGGGGGCACAGCGCTTGGACGGCGGCTTCCGTGTTTCACTCGAGAGCGGTGACGTTCTCGACGCAGCGCGGATACTCGTCACGACAGGGCTGGTGGATGAGCTGCCCGAAATCGAGGGACTCAGCGACCGCTGGGGCAAGGACGTGGCCCACTGCCCGTACTGCCATGGTTGGGAGATTCAGGACCAGGCCATTGGCGTCATTGCCAGCGGGTCATTTGCCGCACACCAGGCGCTGCTGTTCCGCCAATGGTCGCCCAACATCACACTGTTCCTCAACGACGAGCCCCGGCCCGCCGACGTCGAACGTGAACAACTGGCCGCCCGTGGCATCACAGTGGTTGAGGGGAAAATCGCCAGGGTTCGCGCCGTCGATGATGCCGTAAACAGCGTCGAACTGACGGACGGGACCAGCCATCCGGTTCAAGCGCTGACTGTCCAGTCGCGGGTTGTCGCACGCGCAGCCTTCCTGACCGGGTTGGGTCTTGTGCCGACACCCAACCAATTTGGGGAAACCTTGGAGTCCGACGAGACGGGGCTGACAGCAGTTCCCGGCGTATGGGCGGCCGGCAACGTCACGGACATGAAGGCCACTGTGCTGGCCTCGGCTCAGGACGGGGCGAATGCCGCGGTGGCCATCAACATGGACATGATGGCACAGGAACTCGCGACGGCCTTGGCGGAACATCAAGCGGACACTGCGGCGGTCCCTCCGGAAGAATCCTTAGGCGTCCCGGTCGGCTGATCGGAGCCGGTGATCGGTTCCGCACGTTGATCGGCACCAGCCACTGGCGGGCAACAACCTTCGGCTAAATCTTCAACTGGCCTTCAACTGCCCTGCTCAGCGTCCCATGTCTGGATGGCTGACGAGGTAGTTGGCGAGGGTTTCTTTGTCGAGGGCCGCTTGTTCCTCGTCGGTGGGGAAGGTCCCTGGTGGCGGCACTGGCAGCGGGCGGGCGTAGGGGTCGTCGTCTTGTTCCATGCCCGGGATGTCGTCCTCGTCCAGGACCGCGAAGTCCAAGAAGTCCTGGGAGTCATCGAACTCGTGGAAGTCCTGAGGCTCTTGAGGATCCGGGGGCTCGTGGAACTCGGGAGCACTTTCGGGGTCAGTACTCGCGGGGTCAGCGGCGGTGTTTTGGCCGGTGTTGTTGTGGCTGTCTGGTTGTCCGAGGGTTTTGTTGATGTGTGTCTTCAGCCATTCCGGGTAGACCGGTGGTTGCGTATCGCCGACCTCTGGCGGGTAGTACCGCCCGGTCGGTGAGGTCCAGGCAACCCGTCCGGCGACTATGGCCGGGGTCCAGCCACGCAGGCGCACTGCTTCACGTTCCGGGCTTTGATCGGTACGGCATTCACCGGTACGGGTCCTGTCGTCCTTGAAATGCTTCAGCACATGATGGCGATGACACAACGTTTCAAGGTTGTCGTAGATGGAGAGGCCGCCGTGCTCAAATTTCTTGATGTGGTCGATCTCGCAGTTCGTCGCTTTCGCCAGACACCCCGGGAACTGGCAGTACTCGTCCCTGATCTGCAGCATCGTGCGCATCGCTGTGTTGATCCTGTAGCGTTGCGGAGCCACATCGAGAGGTTCATTGCTGATCGGATCAACCAACACCCGCAACAACGACGGAGCCCCTGCCGCCAAGTGCCGGGCAACTTCCATGCTGAGCGGACCATAACCTTCCAACCACGCCGGCTCATTCGTGGCCCCCAACAACGACAACGCAGGAATCAACAACACCGGAGTCACCTGCGGCATCGGCGGCCACACCGGCCCCACCACACAAGCACCACCCCCGGCGGCACTGCTACCAGTGCTGGCACCGGCGCCGCTGGCGCCGTTGTTGGTGCCGATATTCGCATTGTTGGTGGTGTTGCTCGCAGTTGTCCCCTCACCACCGGTAATTGAGGCCAAGTTCGCACTGCTACTGGCGCTGTCGGCGGTCGTGATTGCGTTGTCGGCGCTTGACGGGGGTGGTGTGAGGGTTGGCGGGATGGCTGCGGGGTCCCAATCGGGACCGTTGCGGATATCGGGGTCCTTGAAGCCGGGATCGGAATAGTCCGGGTCGTCAAAGACAGGCACCCACCTGTCAGGAACATCCACCACACCACGGTCCCGCCGGGCTACATAGTCCCAGTCCGGGCCACGATCACGGATCGGGACGGGCTCTGGGGCCGGGTCTGGCTCTGGTTCCGGGCCGGGGTCCAGGGGGACCCCGTCGGCGGCCGGGTCCACTGGCGCGAACCACGGACCCTGAGCATCACCAGTGGCGGTACCGGCAGCATCCGCAGCGCCGTTAGCTGCAGCGGGCCCAGTCCCCGCGCCGGCGCCGTTAGGTGTGCCATCAGTGGTGGTGCCCTCAGCGGCGGTGCTGGCGGTATTGGAAGTGCCGTCAGTGGTGGTGGCGGCATTGGAAGTGCCATCAGCGGTGCCGGCGGTATTGGTGGTGTTGGGTTGGGTGGGGGCGTAGATCTGGTTTTCGGCCATGGACTGGTTCAGCAGCAGGGCCGCGGCGACATCAGCCCTGAGCTGGGTCAGGGTCCTCTCTTCGTGGGGTCCCTGGGCTGCCTGGGCAGTCAGAGTGCATTGAGCCCAAATAGCCTCCACGGTCGGTGCTGGTGCATACAAGCTCAACCACGACATCCCGTCCCGGGCACGAGAAACACCCAACCGCCGCTGGCTATACTCACGCCGCGTCTTGGGAGTGATCGTTTCCGGGTAGAACCGTTCCCGGCGGCGCCGGGCCTTCTCCCGGAAACTCGGCAGCGTGGCGCCGGCAGCTTTGCCGAGCAAGACCTGCTCAAAAGCATCAACAGTTTCCTGGGCCAGGCCTGCTTCACGCAGCAGACTCGTTTCCTGGGCGATGATGACCGCGTAGTCCCACCCCAACCAGCCACTGCTCAAGGACTCCATCGTGGCCGGCAAATAGTTCACGAGCGTGCCCGCATGCAGAATCAACTGCCCCGCCACCCCCTCGGACACCGACAAGATCCCGGCCAAGTCAGCCCGCATCGACATCAGCGAGATATCGTACTGCCAGGAATCAACAGCAAGAATGCCGCCCTCAAGAACAGCCGTGGACTCTAAACGGGCTATCAACACAGCCGCCAGCGCCGCGCACTGATTCTGATGCTTATGCAACGCCGCAATCGCGTCAGTGCAACCATCCATCAACGCCCGCGCCCCCTCCAAACGGGACTCCACAACACCAACACCAGCAGATGGGCCAGCAACAGGGGAACGAAGAGCGGCAGACCCGGCGCCAGCACCGTCGGGGACAGTAGCGGCGGGGTCAACGGCTTCAGCAGCGGCTGGCTGGGCAGTGTCAGCAGCGCCGCGACGGGGGCCGCAGTGGCGGGGATCGGGAACCGGCAGATCGGGCAACCCGGCCATCGCAGCAATGTCAGTGCCAAGGGGTTCAATGGAAGGAAGAGCAAGTCCAGCAATCAGGTCCGCCACACTCACTGTGGTGGATGAACCATCCCGGCCAACCGGGAAATTCACTGAACTACCCATACCACAAGCATATCTCAAATGTGTGGAAAGCAACACTATTATCCACAACTACCTAAAAATATTTCCTAGCACCCCCGCGGCCCTGATTCCTGTCCATAATCGTCTAAATGACGCACGGATCTCCTCAGCGGATGCGTCCTGATGAAGGCCTTCGGGGACTTGTATCTGCGAATCCATCGGGATGGGCGATCGCGTTCATCACTGCACGGGATCAGTTCGCCCCTTGGTCACCCAGAGCATGCCACACATGGACTCGAGCACTCATTCAACGAATTGAAGACGAATGAAGGCCGAGTTAAAGAGGCGGGACACTAATCGCAGAGAAACACGCCGGCGCGGTAACCGTAGTCGCGTTCAAGCTTGTCGATGCCGTCCGGGTCGTGGCTTGTCAGCGCCTCTTGGATGGCCTCCGGCGGTGCGGGGAACTCGGCGTTGAGGTGCTTGAGCGCCCACGCGTTGCTGGTGAAGGCCCATTCAAACACCAGCAGGGCCCCGATCACGGCGGCCCAGGTCAGCACGTGCGCGGGCGTCCACGGGATTTCGCGGTTCAATGGGCCAAACACCAAGGTGTGCGTGGTGAGCATGGAGAATGCGGCGGCAAAGAATCCGACAAAGACCGCCGCCTCCGTGGCCCCGAACGACACCCCGGAGCGGATGAACCAGCGCCGGCGCATCATGAACTGCCAATACACGGCGGCGTTGATGATGGTCAGCACGGTATAGAGCCAGAGGGCGGCCAGCGTCCACCACGGGACGTCGTCGACCATGGACGGAACCAGCAGCGTGCCGGCCAAGGCGAGCACGGCAATCAGGTTTGGCGGAATGCCGATCAGAAAGCGGGTCCGCCGTGCGGCCCGGGGAGTTGACGGGCCGTCGGGATGGGTTTCATCTGCCATCCACTGGGGAACGTAGCGCATGCCCAACGCCGCGCTGCCAGCCACTGTGCCGTCCGGGCCTGGCTCCGGCCGGGTTGCGGCGTCCTCGTCGCTGACGTGCTCCCCCGGCACAGGTTCGTCAGCGATGTTCACAAAATTCTGTCCGAGGTACCGGCGCTCAAGCAGGATCCGTTCCTCGACAAAGGGCCGCTCGGGGTCCGTCCACACATCGAATTCATTGCCGATGGCCGGCGCCCAGACAGGATAGTCAAAGAACCGGATCCGGCTGCTTTCCAGCCGACCTCCCGTCCGGTATTCCAGCTCAACGTGAAACATTGCCCTGTTGTCGACAATGAATCGCTCGTTCGTCACCGCCACCACAGTGCCCACCGAATGGTCCCCGCCGGCCACAATGTCCCGGTGCGTCCGCTGTTCCACCTTGGCCTGCCGCCACATGATTTTGGCCAGCCTGAAGACCTTGATCGCGGGCACCAGCAGCAGCACCGCCAGCCCTGCCAGCAGCAGGAAACCGAGCCAGTGTTCGGTGACAGCGCGGATGACGGCAGCACCAATGCAGCCGGCAAGGAGGCCCGTCAGCACGGAGGCGTGGGCCAACCGCCTGCCGCGCCGCGACACAACCGTGTGTCCATGGTGGTCGGAGGTGCGCTTGACCACCCCATACCCCAGCACGTGCTTGAAGTCCTTGCCGATCTGGTTTCCCAGACCAAGAGCCCCCACCAGGCCAACAACGAACAGCAGGGCCGGCACAAAGTGGGCGACGTCGTCGAACACGCGGCTGATTTCAAAAGGCGAGAAGAATCCGAGCATCGCCACGGCCAGCGCCCAGAGGAATGCCACCAAAATGCAGGAGCGCAGGGTTTTCATCACGTAGCCGGCCCACACCACCGGGGAGGTGGGCAGCGGCACCGTGTCCGTGCCCGGGACCGCGCGCGACATGGGATACGCCATGATCGCCCCCTCCAGTTAGCTGAGCTTTCATTGTGCCCACGGGAGGCAGCGATGTCGAGTTGCGCCACGGCTTTTCCGGACACGGCCGACGGCGGCTGCCGGACTTGGGTGCCCCGGGCACGCATCCGGTGGGTTCACCGGGCGGGGAGGCAACCGCCTACGGGCGCATGTCCCCGGTCTCGATGTAGCGCTGGTGCCAGGACAGCGCCTCGCCCAGCAGGTGCGGGGTGTGCTTGCCGTAGGAGTCACGCGAGGCGCGCGCAAAGTAGTCTTCCAGCATCGGCTTGTAGTCGGGGTGCGCACACTTTTCGGTGATGACGCGGGCGCGCTGCTTCGGGGACAAACCGCGCAGGTCGGCCAGCCCCTGCTCCGTGATCAGGACCATGGTGTCGTGCTCCGTGTGGTCCACGTGGCTGGCCATCGGCACGATGCCGGAAATCCGGCCGCCCTTCGCCGTGGACGGGGACATAAAGGCACCGAGGAAGCCGTTGCGGGCAAAGTCGCCCGAGCCGCCGATGCCGTTCATGACGTGGGAACCTACCACGTGCGTGGAGTTCACATTGCCGTAAATGTCGGCCTCGATCATGCCATTGAGTGCAACACAGCCGAGGCGCCGGATCAGCTCAGGGTGGTTGGAGATCTCCTGGGTGCGCAGCACAATCCGTTCACGGTAGAAGTCCACGTGCCGGTTGAATTCCTCAATGCCCGCCTCGGACAGGGAGAAGGAGGTGGCGGAGGCAAATTCAATGGTGCCGTCCTTGATCAACCCAAGCATGCCGTCCTGGATGACCTCGGTATACGCCTTCAGCCCGCGGTAACCGCCGCGCGAGAGCCCCGCCAGCACGGCGTTGGCGATGTTGCCCACGCCGGACTGCAGCGGCAGCAATTTGTCGGTCATGCGCCCGGCCTTGATTTCCCCGTCCAGGAAATCCAGCAGGTGGTCGGCGATCTGGTTGGAGGCAGCGTCCGGCTCGGCGAAAGCCGAGAGCCTGTCGGGTGCGTCGGGTTCCACGACGGCGATGACCTTGTCCACGTCGAGGTTCAGGTACGGCTGGCCAATGCGGTCTTCCGGGGCTGTCAGGTGCACGGGCTTGCGGAACGGCGGCAGCGCGGTGCCGTAGTAGACGTCGTGCATGCCCTCCATGGCCGCGGACTGCTGCGTGTTGACCTCCAGGATGACGGCGTCCGCCATGTCCAGCCAGGTCTTGTTGTTGCCCACCGACGACGAGGGAATCAGCGAGCCGTCCTCCCGGATCCCCACCACCTCGATGATGGCAATATTGATGCCACCGTAGAAGCCGAACCAGGTGTGCTGTGCCACGTGGCTGAGGTGGTTGTCCATGTAGTCGAGTTCGCCGTCGTTGATCCGCTTGCGCAGCGCCGGGTCCGACATGTACGGCAGGCGCAGCTCCATGCCGCCCACCTTGGCCAGGACGCCGTCGAGCTCGGGAGCCGTGGACGCACCGGTGAGGACCTTGATCTTGAATGATCCGCCGTCAGCGTGCACTTCCTCCATCCGGGAGGCGAGCGCCTGCGGGACCGCTTTCGGGTAGCCGGCGCCGGTGAAGCCGCTCATGGCAACTGTCATTCCCGGCCTGATCAGCGCGGCTGCCGCCTCGGCAGACATGCGCTTCTCCAACAATCCAGCGTGGCGGATACGATCGTGCACAGTGGTCCTCTTTCAAACTTTTCCCGAGACATCCGGCAATGTCACCCAAACCACTATAGGCGGTGACACAGAATACACCCAGTCAAGCATCCCGTCCATAGTCTTTCGCAAATTAAGCACGACGGCGGCACGCACCTTGCGTCGCCGGGGCACCTGGTGCTGTGGCCGGCCGGGAGTCCCCAAGAGCCCTCTGCGGGAGGAACCAACACAACTACACTTAACAGGAATACGGCCTTGCATGGCCCCTCGGTGACAACGGCAAGGACGGCCCCGATATGAGGGAATGGTTCTGGCGGCACAGGACAGCCGCCATCCCGCTTGCCATAGTGCTTGTCGCTTCGGCGGGATTCTTCGCCTATCTCGCCAGCGGGAGCAACTGGCCGCCTGCCCTCTTTATGGTCGTGTTCAATGTGTTGTTGTGGACGGGCCTCTTCTGGCTCAATGCGCGGGCAGCCCGGAAACGGAGGAAGTCCCTGGAAGCGCGTGGCATCATCGCTTTCATCCGATATCCGGGGTCGCGGCCAGGTTCCCTGGACGACGTATGGGCCTGCGGCACCGCCGACTGCCAGCCGCGAACTATCATCTTCCAAGAAATCATGTCCGGCACTGAAGTGCCGTTGGGAAAGCCAGTAAGGCTGGATGTCGTCTCCGTTGCCGGGACGCAAGGGACCAGCGGCCACGGTCCGGCGAACATCCTGCCCCCTGGATTAAAGGTGCTGACCCTGGCCTTGACCCGCGGGACCGTGGATATTGCCGCAGAACCCTCGGCCCTGGCCCGGATCGAGCAGGAAGTCTTTCGGCCCGCCCCGGCCGCTTGACGTGGTCCGAACCGGTCGGCCTCAGGGAATCGCCAGCCACACTGCGGCGGCAGCAAGTACGAACAAGACGATGTTCAAGCCGATCTGCCGGCTTTCACCGCGGAACAGGTGAAGGCCGATCGCGCCGATCTGCAGGAGCACGAGCCCGGTGGCTGCGGCGATGGACAGCCACGGGTGGATGCCAGTCAGTGGAGGCAGGATCAGGCCGATGGCGCCGAGGACTTCAAGTGTGCCGATGGTTTTGACGGCCACCATCGGCGCCTGGCCCACCCACGGCATAACTGATTTCAGCTGCGTCTGGGTCCGAACGAGCTTCATCCCACCGGAGTAGACGTACACGAACGCAAGCAGCCCCGCGATGATCCAGTAGGCGATGGGCATGCGGCTCCCATTCAATAGACACTAATTTCCACGTGAGCCCATCATGCGCCAGCGTGGAAGCCGCGGCAAGTGCGGCAAGGCAGCCCAAGAGCCTGCCCCGGCACAACAAACTAATAATCACCGTCCGATGCTGATAGAAATAGAGCATGACTGATACTTCCAGCCACCCGGCTGCACACGGCGAGCATCTGCAGCCACAGCGTTCACAGTTAGTTGGCACCATCGTGTCGCTCGTCGGCTGGGTGGTGGTGATTCTGCCCATCATCATGATGTCCGCGCTGATCTTTGCCGAGGTCATGAGGCCCGACCGCGGCATGTGGGACCCCCGCAACATCGCACTGATGCTCGCCGGCGTCGTGCTGTTGTTTTGCATGATCGCCGCCCCGCACTTGCTCGGGCAGGCCGTCAGGTTCCGCGAACGCGCCATGTGGCGTGCGGCCCTGGTCACCGGCATCCCCACAGTCAGCGTGGTCCTGTATTTCGTGTTCCGCTGGGTGGCCAACCTTGGCTAGCGGCTGAATCCCACAGATCCGCCCCGCCCCGATACATTCCACCAGTCGCATAAGGCATCCATGTCATATCCCGATCAGCAGCCGCCATCACTCCCGTACCAGCCCGGCCCCCGCATGCCACCGCCACCGGTCCGCAAGGGGCGAAGTTTCATCTGGCTCATCCTTATTGCCCTGGCAGGGTGGGCGCTGTTCGCCGTTCCAGCCCTCTGGCTCTTCTTTTCCGCGGCAATGAACTTGAGCTTGGCCCCCGGACGGCCTGCCACGGGAGGCTACGTGGCCTTCAGCCTTGTGTCCGTTCTGTGCATGCTCTCCTCTCCCATCCTGCTGGGCTGCGCCACCACGTTCCGCCTGAAGAGCTTGTGGATCATCGGCATCATCACCGTCATTCCTGCACTTGTCGGGGCCGCAATCATTTACTTGGGTCCGTACTTCTGACCAGAGCCGGGCATGGAAGACTCCTCCACGGAGAACCCCTTTGTCGAAGCCACGCGGGAGCCACGCGGAAGCCGCGCCGGACGTCACCCCGGAAGCCACGCGCCAATGAGCCCCAATTAGTCCATTTGTTTGGCTAATTAACTTGGGGATGGTAAAAATGATGCATGAGCATTCCCGTGAGCAGTCCCGCGGACAACTTGAAAATGCCGCGCCGCGACAAGGCCATCGTCATCACCGTCGTTGGCTGGCTGCTGCTTGCGCTCCCCCTCGTCTTGGTGGTCAGGTTCATTGGCGCTGTGATTGAGCTGTCCGGGTCGTACAACGAGGGAACCATGGGCTCGGGCGACAGCGGCTTCGTCGTCCTCCTTGGCGTCGTGGCACTCTGCATGGTGGCGGCCCCGCTCTTTGCGGGCATCGGCCACTATCGCGCCAGCTTCGCGTACCGGCTCCTGGCTTGGGTCACGGGCGCTCCGTCCGTGCTCGCCGCGGGTTTCCTGTATCTGACCATGTTCAACGGGGCCCGTTTGTGACCGTCGCCTCCTAACACAGCCCACATCCAGCACGGCATGCCAGAATATTTCCATGCCACGTCCCCACCGCGAGATCCCGTCCCAGCGACTGGCGGTCTCAGTTGTCCAAACGCCCAAACCTGCCGCCAAGCCCCACCGGTCAGTGTGGTGGGCCATTGGCATCACGCTGGTGGGCTGGGCGCTGCTGGCCTACCCGGTGGTTTTGCTGGGGTTGCTCTCGTACATTGTCATGGCGGGGACCTACGACGGCACCGTGACAGCGGCCAGTGTGGCTCTTGGCATTGCCGGTTTCCTGGCCACGCTGGCCATGGTCGCATTTCCGCTGCTGCTGGGCCTTGCCGTCAAAGTACGACGCCGGTCCCTTTGGTTCGCGGCGATTCTCACCGGCGCGCTGTCCGTTGCCGCCTGCATCTACCTCACTGTGGAGTGGCTGGTCCCGCTGGGCTGACACACGTGGCAGACGCGCAAGCTTGGGCGCGGACTACAGCCCCCGGAAGCCGCGCCGGCGCGACCACGGCGTCAAGGTCAGCCGGCAGCGCAACTGATTTAACGCCGTCGTGCTTAATAAAGGTGGTTGACTCGGGGTCGAGGCGGGTGCGCATGACGTCGATGGCTTCGGGGTTTTGGTCGACAAGGACGAAGCGGCGGTCCAGTTCCTGGGCGGCGGCGCCGGTGGTGCCGCTGCCGCCGAAGAAGTCGAGCACCCAGTCGCCGCGTTCGGTGCTCGCCTGGATGATGCGGCGCAGGATGCCGAGCGGCTTCTGCGTCGGGTATCCGGTCTTTTCCCTCCCATTGGGTGAGACGATCGTGTGCCACCAGGTGTCCGTCGGCAGCTTGCCGAGCGCGACTTTTTCGGGCGTGACCAGGCCCGGCGCCATGTACGGTTCGCGGTCGACCTCTGTGCTGTTGAAGTAGTACGTTTTGGGGTTTTTGACGTAGACGAGGATGTTGTCGTGCTTGGCGGGCCACTTCTTTTTGGAGCGGGCGCCGTAGTCGTAGGCCCAGATGATCTCGTTGAGGAAGCATTCGCGGCCGAAGAGCGCGTCGAGCAGCACCTTGGCGTAGTGGACCTCGCGGTAGTCGAGGTGGAGGTAGAGGGTGCCGTCGTCCTTGAGCAGGCGCCAGGCTTCCTCGAGCCGGGGTTCCAGGAATTCCCAGTAGTCGCCGAACTGGTCGTTATAGCTGAGGGCCAGCCCCTTGATGGTGTCGTAGCTGCGGCCCTTGAAGCCCACGCGCGAGCCGGTTTCGCTGCGCACATTTGTCATGTTTTGGCGCGTCTGAACCTTGCCGGTGTTGAACGGCGGGTCGATGTAGATCAGCCGGAAGCTCTCATCCGGGAGCGTCCCAAGGAAGCTGAGGTTGTCCCCTTCGGCAACGATGTTACTGCCGTCGGCCTGCCAGGCAGTTGACGACTCTGTCGCCGGCTCGGGAGCCGGGTCCGTTGCCATTGCCGGTGGCTGGCCCAAGGGGAAAATGCTCGCGTCCGTTGTCATTCTTCAAGGTTAGCGGGGCGTACAGGGTTGACCGAACCCTGTCCACTTCCTGGGGCTCCTGCCGGCTTAGCTTTCCGTGTCATCGGCGCTCAACACGTCCTTGGTGGCGTGGTTGTAGTGGAATGTGACGGAGCCGCCAACATGTGCGAACTCGTGGTTGGCCCCATCCAGCACACCAAACGCGCCGTAGTTTTCGTCCCAGGACCCGTTCAGGACGGCCTTGTAACTGTATTTTCCGGCCGGCAGGTCGGCTGTGAGCTGCCACGTGCCGCTGTGCTGCAACGTCATTTGCAGGGCGCTGTGTGCGGGGTCCCAGTTTTTCGCTCCGAGCGCTTCGCCAAACGTCCCGGCCAAGGCCACCGATGTGGGCTGGTCGGCCGGCGCGTCGGTGGACTCCTTCGCCTGCGTGGCTGTGCCTGTGGCTGTGGCTGGCTTTGCTGACGGTTTCTTGGCGGCGGGTTTCTTGGCTGCCGGCTTCGTGGCTGCGCTCTTGCTTGAGGCCTTTTTGGCGGCGGCCTTGGCTGCTGCTTTTTCAGCGGGCTTTTCCGGCAGCGGGGTGCCCGCCGGAATCAGTGTGCCGTTGCCGAGGGCGTCGACAAGCTTTTCGACAGTATTAAAGGCAACGGTTGCCCGCAGCCCATTTTCCGTGATCTCCCAGCCGCTGCGGCCCTTGGTCATCCAGCCGGCCTTGACCAGATCGGCTGTGGCCTTTGTGAGATTCTTGTGTCCGCGGGGAATGCCGCCGCTGAGGAGCTCGGATTCTTCCTTCGTGAAGGGAATGCGCGTGGTGGCTTTCGCCAGGACCTCTCCCCCGTTGGGCTTCTCAACCAACCACGACCCTGCGGCCATGATGTCGAGTACTTCCTTGAGTCGGCGGTTGGTGTTGTCTCGAATGCTCACGGCAGGTCTCCTATGGAAGCGGTGTACGTTTCAACTGTGGCACGGGGAAAAGTTACGCGACAGTAGGTGACGTGGGAGTCGGCGGACGTCGTGGCACACGCGGCCGATTTAAGTGTGAGCAAGCGGCAACCCCACCCATTCGCAAGCAAAATGTGAACCTGGAATTCCAGCGCACACTGAAGCCTCACCGCCACCGCAGTAAGCCCAATAAATCTGAAGTAGGCATAAAATCTGATTCCTATTAGTCACCAGATTGCGGCCATAAGGCAGAAAAGACGAGGTTTCTCTGAACCCTTAGGTAGGATCTCATTGGAGTGTTTTCGAGATGCACGTACGTTACGGGGGAAAAGCGATGAAGCAGGAAATTTCACAGCAAAAAGACGAGGCAGACGCGCAGTCAAGCCAAGTAAAGCAGGTCGCCGATCTAATTGAAGGTCTCGTTCGCGGAGGAAAGTCTATTACTGCGGCCGTAAGCTTCCTAAAAACTGGCTTCTTGGCCATCCCAGAAAACCTCCTGATGGCCGGTCGCCTCGAGTACGAACGCCGCCGAAATCTCATACTCGTTTGGGACGACCAAGGCGATACCGTCATAGGACCTCAAGTCGGCAGCTGGTACGGCGGTCCCGCCAGCGGTGACGTGTTCTGGCCTCCGCTATGGAATCAACTAAAAGAGGAGATACCGGATGGGTGCGAAGATGTGGATCAGGCTTCATCGAGAGTCATTTCTCTAGGTTCCAGTGCTGGCGATGAACACATAGATACCCGAGGACTCGTCCTCGGGTACGTCCAAAGCGGTAAAACGACCAATTTTATGTCAGTGATAGCCAAGGCCGCTGATGTGGGATACAAGCTGATCATCGTCCTATCAGGCCAGACAGATAACCTTCGCCAGCAGACGCAAGACCGAATTCAGCACTACCTACTCGGCTCTCATCCAACGCGCATCCATCCACTGACAACTCTCGAAAAGGACTTCTCCGAAGATATCCTTCCCGAAGCCCTTCTGAGCCAAGACGATTTACGCTTTCTGGCTGTCGTCAAGAAGAACCCAGCGCGACTCTCTCGCCTCAACAAATGGTTAAAAAAGGCGTCAGCCACCACCCTCGCATCCTGCCCGATCCTCGTCATTGACGATGAGGCGGACCAGGCATCCATCGATGTTGGCACGAAGCGGCAATCCACTATTAACGCCCTCATCCGGGAACTGTTGTCTCACCCAAAGTCCGCATACATTGCTTACACGGCTACGCCCTTCGCTAATCTGTTGATTGACCCGAAAGACCCCACTGACCTATACCCGCGCACCTATGTTGTCAGTCTGCCTCGACCAGATGCCTACTTCGGGCCTGAACGCATCTTTGGCACGTTGGACGCGGAGGAAGGCACAGATCCTGACGACGGACTAGACATCGTGCGGACCATCCCTGAGGCAGATGTTTCTAAGGTCCGCCCTCCTACGGGAAAGAACAGCATAGAGTCCTGGACTGCAGAAGTCTCCCGTACAATGCGGGCCTCAATTCTCTGGTTTCTTTTGGCCACGACAGCAAGGCGGCTCAGAACCTCAGAAATTAAACACTCTTCGATGCTGATACACACTTCCATGCGAGCATTGGCTCACGTCGAAATCCAAGAAGCTGTTGATATCGAACTGAACGGAATTCGCGGAGACTTCAACAACAATGATAGAGAACTCATCACCGAGATCGAAACTTTGTGGAGCGAAGAAACTGCCCGCGTATCCGCCACTTTGTTTAACAATTCAGAGATAAGTTTCTCAGAAGTGTTAGCAAATCTGTCAGATACCTTGGAGGCAACAAAAGTCATTGTTGACAACTATCTGTCAACCGAACGTTTGAGTTACGACAAAGAGAAACCTTCGACGGCAATTGTCATCGGAGGAAATACCCTGTCTCGCGGCTTGACGCTGGAAGGGCTCATATCTAGTTACTTCGTTCGAGCTTCATCGGCATATGACACGCTTCTTCAAATGGGGCGATGGTTTGGCTACCGAAAGGGGTATGAGGATCTCGTCAGGATTTGGATGACTGATGAATTACGCCGCTGGTTCACAGCATTGGCAACGGTTGAAGCGGAGATTCGAGATGAGATTGAGGTCTACGCCAAAGAGAACAAGGATCCAAGCCAACTTCCCGTCAGAATTCGAACTCACCCTCAGATGGCTGTCACGTCCGCATCCAAAATGAAGAACGCAATCAAGGCACGAGTCACGTTCTCGGGTCACAAGATTCAGACGATTCTGTTCAGCAATGATCAGGAATGGCTCGATGCCAATGTCGAAGCCACAACTAATCTCGTTCAGCGTGCTATTGCTCTAGGCCACAAAGAGAATGAACTGGAGCGAACCAACAGTCGTGGGTTCATGAAAGTTCCAGCTGAGATCGTTCTTCAGTTCTTAGATGAATATTCAGTTCATGAAGATGCCCGCACATTCAAGTCCGAACCTATCAAAGACTACATCCGATCCCAGAATGAGCGTGGACTGTTGGACGAGTGGAATATTGTGTTCATCGAACGACAAGGGCAGGACTCTTCAGATTTGTCACTTGGTTTAGATGAACCTCTGAAATTGTTGCGTCGGCGAAAGCATAGTACTTCAACGGACGACACGATTAATTTGAAGGCCATCGCTTCTCGGTGGGATCGCATCGCCGATCTCGAACTACCAAAGTCGGCCGTCGTTTCCTCCCTTGGGCTAGCCGATGAGTCCAAAGTACTGGATCGGCATCTGAGGACCATAAGATCTCAACGAGGTTTAGACAAGACTGGCCTGCTTATTATTTATCCAATCAATATGAACTCAGAAGATACATTCCAGCCTCGGCCCGACGTCCTAGGAGATACGACAGTCACTGTTGCCGCTGTCGGAAAGTCTGAACGCGAAGCTCTACAGGCACCACAGCACTTGGTTGGTGTGGGGCTTCTCTTCCCTGAATCAAAATTCAACACCGATACGATAGATTACATCAGCGCCAAAGTTAGCCCAGATTACCTTGACAACGCCGATGATGAACTCATCCAAGCGGATGCGCGAGATGAAGAATTAGCAACCCAAGAAGAGAATGCATCAAAGTGACAGAGCATAACGAGGCCTCCAGTTCGATATTCGAATACTTGACCGCTGCGGCCGCAGCAAAAAAATTGACGGCGCGCCCTACTACTGCCTCGACTCCCTTGGGAGAAGTCGTACATGCTATCGACGCACAGGGCTTTCCGTCCTTAATGGTTCCAGTCGCAGAAACGGAAAGAAAAGGAATCGACTGGCAAAATAAGATCATCACTTTCGGCTACCGTCAGATGCGAATCGCCGGAAAAGACCGTACTTTCCTGGTGCTCCAATGTACTTCCTCACGCCTTCTGCCCCAGTTCAGTCTCCTTGCTGATGATGTTCTTGAAGCGGTTTCCAGGAACCCAAACGAAGCCGACAGAGCTACTCGAAATACCCTTGAACGCTGGAAAGAGATGCTTCGGGACACTCAATCAAAGTTGCTGGGCGAAGAAAAGCTCGTCGGCATTTACGGTGAGCTTCTGTTCTTGGAGCAGCTAACGATGCATCACGGGATTGATGCTCTTTCAGCGTGGACGGGACCGCAAGGCATGCGTCATGACTTTGAACTGGCGAATGCCTCCTTCGAAGTTAAGACCACGACCAACCACAACAGCTTGACCGTAACTTTCCACGGGTCAAAACAGCTGGAGCCAACGGACCATCTTCCGTTATTTGTTGTGGTGTACCAGATCGAAAAATCCGTAAACGGCGTCTCAGTACCAGCTTTGCTTCAGAGGCTCTACGATCGAGGTTTGGACCGTCTGGAGATACTGCGACAAGTCGGGCTACTTGGATACGCTGAAGAGGATTCTGGACACTACTCGGATAAGCGATTCACGGAGCTGACCCATAAGGCTTTGAAGGTGACTCAAGATTTTCCGCAGCTCACCAGCTATACCGTTCCCCCCTCGATTTTGGACCAAATAGGCTCTTTGAACTATTCCGTCGATCTGGGGCCACTGCCAGCTTCAGACATAGCGCTAGAAGAACTAACAGTCAGGGTGCCCCTGTGAATAAGCAATTCTCCCTCTTTCGACACCCTTGGGAAGCTACGGGAAGTGGCGACGCACGCTCCCTTCAGAATGCCATGGGTAAGACCAGCTTGGACTTGTGGAACGTGCTTGTCCGCGAATCCCTCCAGAACAGCTACGATGCTCGCATCGAAGATAGTATCGGATTCGCCATCGCTGACACAGAATTGAGTGAGTCCGAGACCTCGATATTGGTCAATGAAATCTTCGCCGAGCTACCTCCCGAAGGCGCATCTACGAAACTGCGGCAGATGCCCTCGAAGGGCAGAATTCGTGTCCTAACTATTTCAGATTATGGGACGCGAGGTCTTGGGGGCCCGCTTAGAGCTAACATCGCTCCAGGTGAGAACGAACGAAGCGACTTCGTCGACTTCATCAGAAATTTTGGACGCTCCCAAAGTAAAGGACTTGAAGGCGGTACGTATGGCTTGGGCAAAGGCGTCCTTTTCCAAGCAAGTCGAATTGGCGTTTGCTTGGTCTACTCTCAAACTCAAACTCCCTCAGGAATCGATTATCGTCTCATTGGCGTTTCCGGAGGCGATGGTGACTACGTTGACAATGGATACAAATACACCGGCCGCAATTGGTGGGGTGTCTTAGCAGACGATGCCGTCATTGACCCAATGACGGGTACTGACGCGCGCGAAATGGCAATGAGTGTAGGATTTCCTGTGCCCGCAATGGGAGAATCCGGAACCAGCATCATGGTCGTAGCTCCAGAACTGTTTAACCTCTCAGAAGAAGACATCCTGATTGACAGCCGAATCCGGGCGTTGAGAGACGCTGCCATACGTTGGGCATGGCCTCTTGCGATAGATGATGGAAACGGTCCCAAGGTAAAGTTCCAATTTTCACTGGACGGAGTAAATCTTAAGGACATCCATCCGTTAGATGAACCGCTGGTTAGACATTTCGCACAAAGCTACGTGGATTGGCTGCAGTACAAGAAAGATCCAGGCACGTTCTTTTCACCCTTCGTAAAGATCTACCCTGTCAGGTCCCTCAAACCTGTGAAGAGACTCGGTTCCTTGGTCATGCGCGTTTCTATGGAGGCTCATGGTGACGCAAAAGAACTACAGAATCACGTCGCGCTTCTACGGAAGCCCCGAATGGTGGTCAAGTATTTGCCCGTCACCGCACCACCCTCAGAGCATGCCGCCCATTCTGTATTTATTGCTGACGACCTCGTTGATCCGGACTTTGCCAGTTCGGAACCCGTCACCCACGATGACTGGATCGTCCAAACAAACTCCAAACGCGGGACTGCAAATTTCGTGCGCATAGCGCTCAAACGCATTAGTGACATCTTCAAGGACCTCCATACAGCTGACCCCGCTGCAACTGCCGCGGTGATGTCCACCGGTGCAACGAAAATCGCTGCTGAACTTGGCGGACTTGTCGGTCAATTCTCCGGAACTGGAGCGGCATCCACTGAGACGAGCCCGAGCCAAGGGTCTATTCCGACTGGCCGTTCAGGCGGATCACGCAGAGCCACCGCTAGGTTGACGGCGCCCCCGAAATTGACGATGATCAGAGACCGTCCACACGTAGAATTCCGTTTCCACGTGAATGGGGGCCAGAAAGACACCGCAATGCAGCTCACTGCTTCGCCCCAGATAGTCACTGACGGTGGCAGTATCGATACTGATTTCTCCACCGAAGATCCGCTGAATCTACCGGAGTTTGTCGGCTGGAGGCGACAAGGAGAGGCCGAAATCCTTACTAGCTCTAAGGTCATTTTTGCAACTCCCACCGAAGAGATTTTCACCGCTATATTTACTCAACCATTAAATGTTGCTGTCAAAGTAGCTGCACTCGTTGAAGAGGTCAATAGTTGAGAACGATAAGTTACGGTCATAACGTCCTAGATGACGATGCGATGGTCGCCATAAATTGGCAGTATTCGATTAATGGGCAAATGGTTCATCCTACAGATGAGGTCTTGGCTGACTGGAACTATTATGCTGACGTTACTGTTAGCGCATCCGTTTCATTGTCTATTTCGGATGCCAAAGAGAAACTTGGTTTAGGCCCCTACGCTAGGGTTTGTTGGGTACTCATCGCTCGGTCAACGGGTACGCCTGTAATTACTAGGAGTGTGCCCCGTGTCGCGGTGAACGGAGCACAAGAAATACCGCTCAGAATTCCGGCCTCTTCTCTAGGTGGCACCCTAAGCGTGGAGCTTGTCCTCTCGCTTTTTGAGCCTGCCTCCGCAAACACCAGCCCATTCGCGCCGACTGAAGTCGGCCATGTTATCTATACATCCACAACCAAAGTTCGACTTGAAGGTAATAGCGGACAGGTAGCAATTTTGCCCACCTCGTTCAAGGACCAGGGTTTATCTAACCCATCTTCAGGATTGTGGTGGCTCCGAATGATGTCTCAAGATCTGGATGGCTCAGCCAGCGGCTCAATCTGGGTGTGGCTGAATACTGACAATCCCGTGATGAACGCCCTTATAGAAAAAACTGCCTCTGAAACGAGCCTGCTGTGGCTTAAATTTTTGAAGCTCGATTTCACACGACAGTTACTTAGGGAGGCATTGCAGAACCCAGATTTGGATCAGAATACTGATTACTTGGAGGGCTCCCTCGGCGCCTTGCTTATATCTGTAGTCAAGTTAATTGGGCCATCAGTTGAGGCAGTAAAGAGCAAGTACCTTGAAGATCCAGGACGAGTTGAGGCTGAACTGCAGGGCGCGATTGAAGGTGCATCACAATGACAATCATAAATTTACGATGCTTCCCTAGACTATCCACAGCACTTGGTCATCGCCAATGGAACACTCTAACTGCCCTTTCCCTCCATGAAATTGGTCAGATAGCAGATGGCGCCGATTCGCAAGGTGCAGACTTTTATGCCGTCGCAACAGAAAGGTGCTCCAATATCGACCTTCATGCGATCCGGCGTGACATCCTTATGCTCGCAAAGGAACACGGTTTCCCTGAAAGCGCAAGATTCCGTACAAAATTCGATCAAGATGCTGCCGGCATCTTACACAAAAGCATGCAGATATTGCCAGCCGACGCCGCTAGCAATGAAGTCTGGAACTTCATCAATGTCCGGATGCTCCCCGACGTCGTGATCTGGAGATACGGCACTCAGAGCCCGGCAGGTAGCTGGGTAGTTTCTGACGAACGCTTGTTCCATATGACTAGAACAACTTTTGGCCGGCTCTGGTGGCGAGCGGAACTTTTTGGCCCAGAATTGGCGCGGAAGCTGGGCGAGGACGAAGCTGTGCAGCTCATGGAGCGACCTCGGATATCCGGATATAAACCTTTGGCGACCGCAATCATTGAACGGCACTTAGCGTCAAGCGTTACCTCGAACCGGATGGATCTACTTCGATCAG
The DNA here is from genome assembly GCF_052376555.1 of Specibacter sp. AOP5-B1-6. Classification (NCBI taxonomy): domain Bacteria; kingdom Bacillati; phylum Actinomycetota; class Actinomycetes; order Micrococcales; family Micrococcaceae; genus Specibacter; species Specibacter sp. AOP5-B1-6. The sequence goes on along the minus strand of NZ_JBQSVT010000014.1, from coordinate 1,866 downwards.
CGATGAAAATATTTCGTAGAAAACTTGCTGTCTTCAGTGTTTTCACAATGGACAACGTTCAGATTCAAGAGTTTGTAGATTCCGTATTTTCGACTGCAGAAAGCACCCCGAGACCTAAGGCCGATCTACCTTAGCTAGAAATCAATCCCTGTCCAAGGATTAGGTCGCGTATCCGATTCCCTATCTTCTTAGCCAAAAGCGGCGGTACGGCATTCCCCACTTGGGTAAACTGTTCCGTTCTATTTCCCAAGAATATGTAATCGTCCGGAAAAGTCTGCAAACGTGCAGCCTCACGAACAGTGAGGCTACGCATTTGAACTGGGTCCGGATGGATGTAATAATGACCATCTTTAGCGATGTGCGAAACAACCGTCGTTGATGGAAGCGAATCTAACTGAACTCGAAATCGGTCGGCAAATGGAACTACATCGTTGCGAATATTCTTATGATTCGGCCAAAGACCTTCATTAAGGTTTCTAACTTTAAGGCTTGCCGTCTTACCTCTTGAGAGGCTACTTAGCATGCCGTATCTAATCAGATCCTCAACCATATGGCCGCGGGCTTCATGGTTCCAAGTCGGTATCCCGGATATATGTGGCGGACGGACAAACTCTCGATAGTCGTCTATGTTTCGCTTACCAGTCTTTGACCAGGCATGCGGGAGATCCCTGGACGAAACTGGAAGGTTGGTTCTGCATTTCAGGCCCTTGAATGCGCCAGGGTTAAGCTCTTCAACTTTCTTTCGTGCTTGATACCACAGGTCATCATCTGCACCCTTCTGCCTTGAAACAGTCGACCTCAACGCCGGTAACCCATGAATCGCGTCCCCCACGGTCACCATATCGACTTTCTCAAGGAGCTCCGGAGCGCCTAAACCACTGTCTCTCTTGACACCGACAATGATGACGCGATGGCGCTTCTGAGGAACACCATATTTCTCGGAATAGATCAGAAAATCGTCGGCTTTAAGTTCATCTCCACGGCGGGATTGAACCATGGAATAGAGATCATACTCTATTCCATCCCCTTGATTCTCCAAGTCAGCACGAATTAGCTCAAAAGTCTTCTGTCCCCGGTTAACTGAAGAAAGCATCCCCTTCACGTTTTCCATTACAAAAACAGTCGGCTGATGAACTTTGATGATATTGAGATACTCCCTGTACAGAAAGTGCTTATGATCATCTTCGAATGAGGCATCGTGAGTACGACGCGATCGTCCGGCCAGAGAGTAAGCTTGGCATGGAGGCCCTCCAATGAGTACCCACGGGCCGTTGCTCTCCTTCAAGGCATCGCTAATTATCTTGTCGGATTCAGTGCGACTTTCTTTTGAAAGTTCAAACTGATGTACCTCTTTCATCGCTTCCTGATATACGACGGAAAAAGTCCCATCAGACTTTAGAACTTCGACAGAACCACACTCCCGGAGAAACTTTTGAAGTGCCCCGTCCTCAAATTGCCCCTGTTCACGCATCTTGCGCATGGCGCTTCGGAGGCGCAAAGTCTGGACGGCCGAGTGTTCCATCTCAATCGAGGCGACAGTCTTGAACACCTGTTCCCCGAATCCGTTTCGGACGCTCGAAAATCCTTCGTTCAACCCACCTGGGCCAGCAAAAACATCAATCACCGGGATCACCGGGGCCTCCTCAATAAAGCACAACGGTTCAGTTTACCAGGACAGAGACCACTATCTAACATCGACCCCGAGCGACGGATGCTGGCAAGGCACACTACTTCAATTGACCCACCTCAATTTCAGCGTCCCTTGATCACCTGTGAAGAGCCGGCCACCGCAGCCTTGAGCAACTGGCCTGCGGATGGAGGGTCCCTCATCACTGAGCAACGTCCCGCCCAACCACCCGGCATCAG